>NZ_JBJDRI010000014.1:0-93425 GCF_044987425.1 Microbacterium sp. ZW T5_56
GACCTGCACCCCTGATCCCGCCTCCTGATCCCGCGAGACTTCCCTCTGTGGGCGAGAATCCGCGCAACGCGTCGATTCTCGCCCACATTTGGCATTCTCACGGGGCCTGGGTGGCATTCTCGCGGGGCCTGCGTGGTGTGTTCTTCGGAGAACTGTGTGACGAACGGGAGCACGAGAATCGCGCTGCGCGGTACGCTCGGGGGGTGACTGAGCGCGCTCCCCTCTCCCGCAAACTTTCCGCCATCGCCGAGTCCGCGACCCTCAAGGTCGACGCCAAGGCCAAGTCGCTGCAGGCAGCGGGCAGACCGGTGATCTCCTATGCCGCGGGCGAGCCCGATTTCGCCACGCCGCAGTTCATCGTGGACGCAGCGGCCGAGGCTCTGAAGGATCCGAAGAACTTCCGCTACACCCCCGCCGCCGGCCTTCCGCTGCTGCGCGAGGCGATCGCGGCGAAGACGCTGCGCGACTCGGGTCTCGAGGTCGCGCCGAGCCAGGTGATCGTCACCAACGGCGGCAAGCAGTCCGTCTACCAGGCCTTCCAGGCCGTGGTGAACCCGGGCGACGAGGTGCTGCTGCCGGCACCGTACTGGACCACCTACCCCGAGGCCATCCAGCTGGCCGACGGCATCCCCGTCGAGGTCTTCGCCGGCTCCGACCAGGAGTACAAGGTCACCGTCGAACAGCTGGAGGCCGCCCGCACCGACAAGACCACGGTGCTCGTGTTCGTCTCCCCCTCCAACCCCACCGGCGCCGTCTACACGCCGGAGGAGACCCGCGCCATCGGCGAGTGGGCGTTGGAGAACGGCATCTGGGTCATCTCCGACGAGATCTATCAGAACCTCACCTACGACGGCGTCACGGCGCTCTCGATCGTCGAGGCCGTGCCGGAGCTCGCAGGCCAGACCATCCTCGTCAACGGCGTCGCGAAGACCTACGCGATGACCGGATGGCGTGTGGGCTGGATGGTGGGTCCCGCGGACGCGATCAAGGTGGCCGGCAACTTGCAGTCACATCTGTCCAGCAACGTCAACAACATCGCCCAGATCGCTGCCGCCACGGCCCTCACCGGTCCACAGGACGAAGCCGAGCAGTTCCGTCGGGCCTTCGACCGCCGTCGCCAGCTGATCGTGTCGGAGCTGTCGAAGATCGACGGGATGACCGTGCCGACCCCGCAGGGCGCGTTCTACGTGTACCCCGACGTCACCGGCCTCCTCGGTCGCACCTGGCGCGGCAAGACCCCCATCACCAGCCTCGAGCTCGCGGATCTGATCCTGGAGGAGGTCGAGGTGGCCGTGGTGCCCGGCGAGGCATTCGGTCCGTCTGGCTACCTGCGCCTGTCCTACGCCCTCAGCGATGAGGCGCTGCTGGAGGGCGTCCACCGCCTGCAGGAGCTCTTCGGCTAACCCGTTTCGCAGTACGCACATGGCTCCGGTCCCTCGTGGATCGGGGCCATGTGCGCGTCGCAGACCCAGTTTTTCTTGAGTTTGAGTCACGAAACGATATCGACGACTTGACTTCGAGTCTCGAACCCAACAGAGTAATCACCGTCGATGAAGACCCTTCGAGTCTTCATCGGAGGACGCCGACCGGCGTGACGTTCACAGCAAAGGAGCTCACAGAATGAAGAAGAAGTACGCAGTGGCCGCATTCGGCCTCGCCGCGATGCTCACCCTCGCCGGTTGCGGCGGTGGCGGTGCCGGCGGCGGCGCGGGTGCAGGTGGCGGCAACGCGACCTCGGGTGCCACGGGCGGCGCAGCGGACAAGGGCGACGTCCTCGTCGGCGTCTCGATGCCCACGCAGACCTCCGAGCGCTGGATCGCCGATGGCGACGCCGTGAAGAAGGGCCTGGAGGATGCGGGCTACCAGGTGGAACTGCAGTACGCGGGCGATGACATCCCCACGCAGGGCCAGCAGATCGACCAGATGATCACCAAGGGTGCAGACATCCTGATCGTCGCCGCCATCGACGGCACCGCGCTGTCCACGCAGCTCGACGCCGCAGCGGCGGCCAACATCCCGGTGGTCTCCTATGACCGCCTCATCCGCGACAACAAGAACGTCGACTTCTATGTCACGTTCGACAACTACAAGGTCGGCGTCCAGCAGGCCACGTCCCTGCTCGTGGGCCTCGGCCTGCTGAAGGAGGACGGCTCGGCAGGCACGGCCACCGGCCCGTTCAACATCGAGCTGTTCGCCGGTTCGCTGGACGACAACAACGCCCACTTCTTCTGGCAGGGCGCGATCGACACGCTGCAGCCGTTCATCGACAAGGGCACGATCACAGTCCCCTCGGGTCAGACCAAGATCGAGCAGGCGGCTACGCTGCGCTGGCAGCAGGAGACGGCGCAGAAGCGCATGGAGGACCTGCTGACCTCCACGTACAGCAGCGGCACCAAGCTCAACGGTGTGCTCTCGCCCTATGACGGCATCTCCCGCGGCATCATCACGGCGCTGCAGGGCGTCGGCATGGGCCCGACCGTCGCGGACGGCCTGCCGATCGTCACCGGTCAGGACGCCGAGATCGCCTCGGTCAGCCTGATCAACAAGGACGTCCAGTTCGCGACGATCTTCAAGGACACCCGCAAGCTCGCCGAGCAGTCCGTGGTGGTCGCCGAGGACATCCTCGCAGGCAAGGAGCCCGAGGCGAACGACACCGAGACGTACGACAACGGCGTCAAGGTGGTCCCGAGCTACCTGCTGCAGTCGGATGTGGTCTACAAGGACAACATCCAGAAGCTGCTCATCGACTCCGGCTACTGGACTCAGGCCGAGGTCGACAAGGGCGTCGCGGAGTAAGCACGCCTCAGACGGGGGTGCGTCGCACACGCGGCGCACCCCCGCTCAGGCCATTGCATCCGCACAGGTGAAAGGAGGAATCGGCATGAACGCACCCATCCTGCAGATGCGCGACATCACCAAGACGTTCCCGGGCGTCAAGGCGCTCCAGGGCGTCGATCTGCAAGTCGCGACCGGAGAGATCCACGCGATCTGCGGCGAGAACGGCGCTGGCAAGTCCACTCTCATGAAGGTGCTGTCCGGGGTCTACCCGCACGGCACGTACGAGGGAGAGATCGTCTACGAGGGCGAGGAGGCGCGCTTCTCGTCAATCAACGATTCCGAGCACGTCGGCATCGTCATCATCCACCAGGAGCTTGCCCTGGTGCCCTACCTCAGCGTCGCGGAGAACATCTTCCTCGGCAATGAGCGTCGCGGACGCGGCGGCCTCATCGACTGGGACCGCACCAACGCCGAGGCGGCGAAGCTGCTGGCGCAGGTGGGTCTGGATGAGAACCCGACGAGCGCTGTCGGGCAGCTGGGCGTCGGCAAGCAGCAGCTGGTGGAGATCGCCAAGGCGCTCTCCAAGAACGTCCGCCTGCTGATTCTCGATGAGCCGACAGCGGCGCTCAACGACACCGACTCCGCGCAGCTGCTCGATCTGCTGCGCCGGCTCCGCGAGGACGGGATGACGTCGATCATCATCTCGCACAAGCTCAACGAGATCGCCGCCATCGCCGACAGCACCACCATCATCCGCGACGGGCGCACGATCGAGACCCTCGACATGCACGATCCCACCTCAACGCAGGAGCGGATCATCCGTGGCATGGTGGGGCGCGATCTGGAGCACCGCTATCCCGAGCGCACGCCTGACATCGGCGACGAGGTCTTCCGCATCGAGAACTGGTCGGTGAATCACCCCACCCAGCCCGGGCGGGTGGTGGTCGAGGGAGCGAACCTCACCGTGCGCGCCGGCGAAGTGGTCGGCATCGCCGGCCTCATGGGTGCCGGACGCACCGAGCTGGCCATGAGCGTCTTCGGTCAGACCTACGGTCGCGGTGCCAGCGGCAAGGTGTTCGTTCGAGGACGTGAGGTTGACACCTCCACCCCGTCTAAGGCGATCGCCGCGGGCATCGCGTACGCCACCGAGGATCGCAAGCACTACGGCCTGAACCTCATCGACGACATCCGCCACAACATCTCGGCCGCGTCCCTCGGACGCATCTCCCGCGGTGGGTGGATCGAAGGAAACGAGGAGCTGGTTGTCGCGGAGCGCTACCGCGCCGACATGAACATCAAGACGCCCACCGTGCTGGCCACCGTCGGAAACCTCTCCGGCGGCAACCAACAGAAGGTGGTGCTCAGCAAATGGATCCAGACGGAGCCTGATGTGCTGATCCTCGACGAGCCCACGCGCGGAATCGACGTCGGCGCGAAGTATGAGATCTATACGATCATCAACAGGCTCGTCGCCGCAGGCAAGGGCGTGCTCGTGATCTCCTCGGAGCTTCCCGAGCTGCTCGGAATCTGTGACCGCATCTACACCCTGGCGTTCGGACGCATCACCGGTGATGTGCCCATCGCGGACGCCGACCAGGAGAACCTCATGACCCTGATGACCCTCGAAAGGACAAACGAGCGATGACCGCCGTCAACAATCTCGCGAGCCTCGTGACGCGGAACCTCCGCCAGAGCGGCATCGTCGTCGCGTTCGTGGCGATCGTGATCTTCTTCGCGATCCTGAACCCGACCTTCCTCTCGCCGGGAAACCTCACCAACATCGTCCTGCAGTACTCCTACATCCTGATCCTCGCGATCGGCATGGTGATCGTGATCATCGCCGGTCACATCGACCTGTCGGTGGGATCGGTGGTGGCGCTCACCGGAGCGGTGGCCGCCGTCGTGGTGATCAAGGGCCAGCAGCCGTGGTGGGTCGGCGTGCTCGCCGCCCTCGCCGTCGGCATCGTCGTGGGCGCGTGGCAGGGCTTCTGGGTGGCGTATGTGGGCATCCCCGCCTTCATCGTCACGCTGGCCGGCATGCTGCTGTTCCGTGGTCTCACCTTCCTGGTGCTCAACAACGTGTCGCTGTCGCCGTTCGGCGGTGAGTACTACCAGATCGCGAACGGCTTCTTCAATGGACTGTTCGGCGGGTACGGGGTGGATACGTTCACGCTGGTGATCTTCGGCATCGGCGTGCTGGGTTACGTGGTCTCGCAGATCCGCGCCCGCCGCGGCAAGATCTCCTACCAGCAGACGGTGGAGGGTCTGCCCTGGTTCATCGTGAAGCTCGTCGCTGTCGCCGCGGTGGTCATGTGGTTCGGCTTCCAGCTGGCCAGCAGCCGTGGTCTGCCGTTCGTGCTGATCATCCTGGCCGTCCTGATCATCGTGTACTCGATCGTCACGCAGAAGACGGTGTTCGGTCGTCACGTCTACGCCATCGGCGGCAACCTCAACGCGGCGCTGCTCAGCGGTGTGAAGGTGAAGAAGGTCAACTTCTGGATCTTCGTCAACATGGGTCTGCTGGCCAGCATCGCCGGCATCGTGTTCTCCGCCCGCACCAACGGCTCCCAGCCCGGTGCCGGAAACATGTTCGAGCTCGACGCCATCGCGGCCTGCTTCATCGGCGGCGCGGCGGTCACGGGTGGTGTGGGTCGCGTGGGCGGCGCCATCATCGGTGGTCTGATCATGGCTGTCATGAGCAACGGCATGCAGCTGATGGGCCTGGACCAGGCCACGCAGCAGGTGGTCAAGGGGCTCGTGCTCCTCATCGCCGTGGCGTTCGACGTCTGGAACAAGCGTCGCGCGGGGGCCGCACGCTGATCCGGGTTCGCACCGGTGGCCGCGATAGGCTCGCGCTGTGAGCAGATGGCCGGCCGGATCCCAGTCAGGACTTCGCGAGGCGAACGCCGCGAAGATCATTGACACGATCAAGCGCTTCGGCGGGCTCACTCAGGTTGAGCTCGCCGAAGCGACCGGTCTTTCCGCGGCCACCGTCTCGGCCATCGTGAAGGACCTGTCTCTGTCCGGCATGGTGGAGACGCACCCCACATCGCGCAGTGGCCGGCGGGCACAACTAGTCACGATCGCCCGCCGCACCGGCGTGGTCGGCGCCGTGCACGTCGGAAATCGCTCGATGCGGGTGCGACTCAGCGACGTCAATCAGACCTCGCTCGCCGAGCGATCCATGCCCCTCGCGGCCGATCACGCGGAGGACACGGTCCTCGACCGGATCGCCCTGCTCATCGTGGACATGCTGGGGATGATCGCCGCGGAGGCCGAAGACCTCATCGGCGTCTGCATCGCCGTTCCCGTCCCGGTCGACCCGGCCACGGGTCACGTGGCGCTGCGCGGCATCATGCGCCGGTGGGAGGGCGAGCCGCTCGCCGAGGTGATGAGCCGGCGACTCGCCTGTCCGGTGTTCGTCGAGAAGGACGCGAACCTCGCCGCCCTCGCCGAATCGGTCCGGGGTGCTGCCCGCGATGTCGCGGAGAGCGTCTTCGTGCGGGCCTCGCACTCCACCAGCGCGGGGATCATGATCAACCGTCGCATCCACCGCGGACACGACGGGGCCGCCGGTGAGATCGGGCATGTGCAGGTGGATCCGGCCGGTGCGATCTGCCGCTGCGGCCAGCGGGGATGCCTGGACACCGTCGCCGGTGCTGACGCGATCCTCGAGCCGCTGCGCGCCACCTACGGTCAGCTCAGCTTCCGCGATGTCATCGTGCAGGCGGCGGCGGGCGATCCCGGCTGCGCACGCGTGATCGCCGACGCCGCCTCCGCCATCGGCACGGTCGTGGCCGGTCTCGGTCGCGCCATCTCCCCCGCCGTCGTCAGCGTGGGCGGGGAGCTCACCGAGGCTGGCCCGATCTTCATGGTTCCCTTCACCAATGCGCTGCGCGCGCATACGCCCGCGGGACTGCATTCCTTCCAGGATCCCGTTTCCTCCGCGTTCGGCACCGACGCCGAACTGGTCGGTGCCACCATCATGGTGTTGCAGTCCACGGATTCCACATCCCTTCTCGAGGAGCGAGCATGAGCCTCCCCGTTCCGATGTCGGCAGCGCAGCCGGCACCGCCACTGCTGAGCATGCGTGCCGTCTCCAAGCAGTTCGGTGCCGTTGAGGCTCTCAAGGACATCAACTTCACCGTGCATGCGCGCGAGGTGGTCGGCCTCATCGGCGACAACGCCGCGGGAAAGTCGACGCTGGCGAAGATCATCGCCGGGGCACTGACGCCCACGTCCGGCGAGATCACGATCGACGGCGATGCGCGCGAGATCGCCTCGCCCTCCGACGCGCATGCCCTCGGGATCGCGACCGTGTTCCAAGACCTCGCGATCTGCGAGAACCTCGACGTCACGGCAAACGTGTTCCTGGGTCGCGAGCTGCGCGGCAGCGGCGGATGGATGCAGCAGGGCGAGATGGAGGTGGCCACGCGTGCCGCCCTCAACGACCTCGCCGCTCACATCCCGTCCATCCGCAGCCCGCTTCGTGAGCTGTCCGGCGGCCAGCGACAGGCCGTGGCGATCGCCCGCACCCTGATCGGTCATCCCCGCCTGGTGATCTTGGACGAGCCCACGGCATCGCTCAGCGTGGCACAGACCGCCGAGGTGCTGACCCACATCGAACGGCTGCGCGAACTCGGCCTCGGCGTGGTCTTCATCAGCCACAACCTCGCGGACGTGCAGGCGATCTCCGACCGCGTCGAGGTGCTGCGTCACGGTCGCAACAACGGCAGCTTCGGCGCCGACGTCGCGCAGGCCGACCTCATCGCCGCGATGGTGGGCGCCACCCGCCACGGGTGATCTGTGATTCCCCTGCGGCGACGCCGCACCAGGTCCCGAGGAGATCCTGGTCGCGCCCGGATGAGCGGGGTCTAGATCTCGACGCCGACGAGGATGGGCTCGGGTTGCAGCGTGAGACCGAACTCCGACTGCACGCGGGCACGCACGAAGCGCGCCAGCTCGGCGATCTCCTCTGCGGACGCGCCACCGCGGTTGGTGAGCGCGAGAGTGTGCTTGGTGGAGAGTGCGGCGCGCGAACCCGGCAGACGGAAGCCCTTCGCCACGCCCGCGTGCTCGATGAGCCAACCAGCGCTCACCTTGACGTCCGGGGTCGCTGCCACGATCGGAGGCACCGTGCCGTCATATGCCGCGAGCGGAATGGCGGTCGCGGTGCCGCTGTCGGCGGCCACGGGCCAGCGGGGGCAGTCGGCGGGCAGGGTGCGGGCGAAGTCCTCCGGAACGATGGCGTTCTGGAAGAACGATCCGGCGCTGTTCGTGTCTGGATCCGTCGGATCCAGCACCATGCCCTTGCGTGCGCGAATCGAAACGATCGTGCGGCGCACCTCGGCCAGTGTCATCGACTCGTGATCGGCCAGTCCCAACGCCGTGCGCAGCTGTCCGGGCGGGATCGACAGCGCAGCGTCGCCGACGATGCCGAGATCCAGCGTGACGCTCAAGATCACGGCGTCGCGCTCGGCCACCGAGCCGTAGTGGGTCTTCAACACCGACGTGCGGAAACCCAGTCCGAGCTCCGCGGCGGGCACATCCAGAACGTCGCCGGTGGACTCGTCGATCAGCTCCACACCGACCAGCGTCTGGACGATCTCCTGTCCGTACGCGCCGATGTTCTGCACCGGGGCGGCACCCACCGTTCCTGGCACTCCGGAGAGAGCCTCGATGCCGGCCAGTCCGTGTTGGACGGTCCAGGCCACGAGCTCATCCCAGCTGTGGCCGGCCTGCGCGCGGATCCGCGCGACGCCCTCGGCCGGATCGTCCAGGCGTTCGATGCCCGTGGTGCGGACGCGGATCACGGTGTGCTCCAGCTCGCCGTCGCCGGCGAAGAGATTCGACCCGCCGCCCAACACCAGCCACGGTTCGCCGGTGGCCCAAGTGTCGCGCAGCGCGTCGATGAGCTCCTCGCGCGTGTGCGCGTCGATCATGCGCGCGGGCACACCACCGGAACGCAGGGTGGTGAGCTCGCTGAGCGGGATCGGGGTGATCTCCGCCATGCTCAGGCGTCCGTGCGAACCGTGAGCTGTGCTTTGCCCAGCACGGTTGTCTCGCCGTGCTTGACCGTGAGGTCGATGCGCACGCTTCCCTCCAGCACCGCGCCGACAACGGCGGTGATATCAAGCTGCGCGCCCTCCGCGGCGTCCACAACGACCGGTCGGGTGAATCGCACGCCGTACTCAGTGATGCGTCCGGTGTCGCCGATGGCCTCCGCCACGGTGTTCACGCCCACGCCCATGGTGAGCATGCCGTGCGCGAGCACTCCAGGCAGCCCGACCTCCGCGGCGATGTCGTCGCGGTAGTGAATGGGGTTGAAGTCACCAGATGCCCCGGCGTACTTCACCAGGCTGTCGCGGGTGAGGTGGACGCTGCGCTGTGCGACGACGTCGCCCTTCTCGAACGCGCTCATTCCGCTCCTCCTCCCACCAGCAGCACGGACGTCGCGGTGACGACGTGAGCGCCGTCCGCATCCGTGATGGTGGCTTCGCTCGTGACCATGGCGTTGCCGCCGAGGGTGCGGATGCCGGTGACGGCCAGCTGCGCCACCAGCTCGTCGCCGGCGACGATCGGGCGTGAGTAGGTGAAGCGCTGCTCGGCGTGCACCAGTCGGTGCAGCTCGATGCCGGAGTCCTCCAGCTGGAGCAGCTGCTGCATGGTGCGGTCCTGGATCACCATCGCGAACGTCGGCGGAGCGACGATATCCGCGTAACCCAGCGCACGCGCCGCATCGGGATCGATGTGCTGCGATGCGGTGGCGAACGTGGCGCGCGCGAACTCGCGCACCTTCTCACGGGCGACGAGATAAGGGGCGGTCGGCGGGAATACACGCCCGACCAGATCCGGATTCACACTCACCCCGCCATCCTATCGACCCGGCTTCTGGGGGGCCTCCGTGGGGAGCCGGAGAAAAGATCAGGCGTGATCGAGGATCGAGGGAACGAGGTCGGTCACGCCCGCGGCGGTGCCCTCCACCGCGTCGGCGGTCCGGGCCATCTGTCAGTCCTTCTTCCGTCCGTGAATGGCCTTGATCGCCATCTGCGCGCCGATGTACACCATGAACGCGGCGAAGAGGATGTTCCCCAGCCACGGCTCGATGCTCGTCGCGAAGTACGCCCCCACCGCTGTGGTGCTGCACGCGGCCAGACCGATGAGCGCGCCTCCGAGCAGGTCCACGTTGCCGCGGCGGATGTTGCCGATCGTGCCGGAGAGGGCGGTCGGGATCATCATCAGCAGCGACGTTCCCTTGGCGATCAGGTCGCTGGCGCCGAACAGCAGCATCAGCAGCGGCACCACGACCACGCCGCCACCCACGCCCAGTAGGCCCGCCAGCACACCGGTCACCAGGCCGAGAAGCACGAGTCCGGGGCCGGTCAGCCACGTGACATGGAGCTCGGCATCGCGAGAGGGCACCACGAAGAACAGGCTGATGATCACCAGCACCACGAACGCGACGAAGCCCCAGCGCAGCGCCGTCTGGGAGATGCGCGGCAGGAGGGCGGTGCCGATCTGCGCGCCCACCACGGAGCCGGCTGCCAGGATCAGGGCGGGGATCCAGGCGACATTGCCGCCGACGGCGTAGGAGATCACGCCCACGGCTGCGGTGGGAACGATCGCCGCGAGCGACGTTCCCGCGGCGATGCGCTGGTCGAAGGCGAGCAGCATCACCAGCATCGGCACGATCACCGTTCCGCCGCCCACACCGAACAGACCCGACAGGAGACCGGCCGCGAGGCCGATGACGAGATACAGGATGATCGATCGCGCGGAGCGCGGTGCGGCGTCGGGGGTCATCACTGATCGAGCCTATCGTCCGCGATCGGACGCTATAGGCTGGCCCCTCACGACGTCTGAGGGGGCATCATGATCATCTTCGGAACGCGGGGCACTGCGAAGTTCCTCGCCGCGCTGTTCACCGTCTGCGGCTTCTGTCGCGCGACCGCCGCGCAGCGCCTGTATCGCCGGCGCACGTGGTTCACGCTGTTCTTCATCCCGATCTTCCCGTTCGGGCACGGCAAGTACGTGATGCAGTGCGCCAACTGCGGCGAGCAGTCTGAGCTGCCCCGCGAGGTCGCCGACCGCTTCCAGGTGGACGCCGCACAGCAGCAGGCGGCGCGGCAGGCGGCGGAGGCCACAACAACCCCAGCGCCGTACTCCCCCGACGCTCCCTGATTCCGCCACGCCCGCCGGCGGGTGGGCAGCGAGTAGCATCCCAACGTGGGATCGGAGAGCGCGGGCGGTGAGGCGGCCCCTTCGCGAACCGCGCAGATCAGCGCCGACCTGCGGCACCGCATCCTCGCCGGGGAGTTCCCGATGGGTGAACGCCTGCCCAGCGAGGCCGCACTCGGCGCTGAGTACACCGCCACCCGCAGCGTGATTCGCGGGGCGCTCGCGCGCCTTGCTCGCCTGTCCCTCGTCGAGGCTCGGCCCCGCGACGGCTGGATCGTGCTCGATGCCCGCCGCACACAGGGGTTCGCGCGCATGCAGTCCTTTGCCGAGTGGGCCCTCGCCGGTGGCCGCGTTCCTGGTGGCCGCATCACCACGCGGCAGGTCGGACCGGCCACGGCGCGCGAGGCACAGCGATTCGGAATCCGGCTGGGGGAACCACTCCCCCGCTTCGTGCGCGTGCGCACGCTCGATGAGCGTCCGGTGATGGTGGAGCGATCGGTGTGGGCACCGTGGCTGACGCCGGTGGTGGCCAGCCTGCCCGATGATGTCGTCTCCACCACCGCCGCGCTGGCGGAGGCCGGCATCGTCGTCGCCGCGACCAACCATCGCATTGAGGTGTCCGCCGCCTCCACCGAGGAGGCCGCGCTGTTGGGCGTGCGTCGTTCGAGCCCGCTGCTGCAGGTGGCTCGCACGACGGTCACCGCCGAGGGACGGCTGGTCGAGATCGGGGTTGATCGCTATCGCGCGGGCGTGATCGCCTTCGAGATCGACGCGGGCACCCCGGTGCGCAGCGCGATCTGATCCCACCGCCCAGAGGCAGCCCAGTGTGCGCACTCGGCGAACGGACTCGCCGTGCGCCATACGGACGACCGTGCACGTTCACCGGGCGTTCGAATTCGGTTGCTGGTGTCGGGGAGTACCCCCTCACGCCCGCGATTCAGGAGTTCGGATGTCCAGCGAGCCCACCCCCTTCACCCCCGACCCGTACGAACGCGCGAAGACCGTGCCCGAAGAGATCATCCGCTCCGGGCTTTCTCGACGCGGGATGCTCAAAGCTCTCGGCCTCATGGGTGCCGCAGCCGCGATGGGAATCACCGGATCCGTCACCGCGAGCGCTCCGGCATCCGCGGCAACGGGGGCACGAATCGCTCCGGCGTCCGCTCCCCGCATGCGCGCCGTCCTTCCGGAGGGATTCGCCGGCGACATCACCGACATCAAGCACGTGGTCGTCCTGATGCAGGAGAACCGCTCCTTCGATCACTACTACGGCGTGCTGCCTGGCGTACGCGGCCACAACGACAAGCAGGCGCTGCGGTTCCAGAACGGCACCGACGTGTTCTCCCAGCCGTCGGGCAGTTCCTTCGTGCGTCCGAACCGCGTCACCACGGTCGCCGGATCCACCACCGGTCTGGATCACTCCTACTCCGGAGGCACCGGAGCGTGGGCGGGCGGACGCTACGACAACTGGATCGGCGCCAAGGGTGCGAGCACCATGAACTATCTCAGCGGCGAGGAGCTGCCCTGGCAGTACTCCCTGGCCAGCGCCTACACGATCTGCGACAACTGGCACTGCTCCGTGATGGGCCCCACCACGCCCAACCGGCTCTATGCATGGACGGGCACCTCGGGTGGGACCAGCGGCAACGGCGGCGAATCCAACGGCACCCGCGGCTGGCAGACTTACCCCGAGGCGCTGCAGGATGCCGGAGTCTCCTGGCGCATCTACGTCGACAACACCAACAACGGCTCCAGCTGGGTGGGCGATTACACCGACAACCCGATTCGGGGATTCGCCACGTTCACCACGTCGGGGTCGACGGCCACCGACATCGCCAACCGCAACGACCCCGTGAAGAACGCCCCAGGTACGGGTCTGGTCTGGCGTGCCGGGTCCGCTCCGTACAAGAGCACCGGCGTGCCGAACAACGACAGCGACACGAACCTCAACGGCGTCCTGCGCGACTTCATCGCCGCCTGTCAGCCGGGTGCGGAGTTCCCGCTGCCGCAGGTGAGCTGGGTGGTGGCACCATACAGCTGGTCCGAACACCCCTCCGCCAACCCGGAGCACGGAGCGCACTTCTGCAACCGCGTGATCTCCACGCTGCAGAGCAACGAGGAGATCTGGAACAGCACCCTGCTGATCATGACCTTCGACGAGAACGACGGCTACTTCGACCACGTGCTTCCCCCGTTCGCAGAACCGGGCACCGAGGGAGAGTATTCGGGATCGACCCCGCTCGGGTACGGCGCACGCATCCCGACGATCCTGGTTTCGCCCTGGACGCGCGGCGGCTGGGTGGGAACGGAGACGTTCGACCACACGTCGATCATCCGATTCCTGGAGACGTGGACCACCGCCATCGGCACCCCGGCGCTGTCGACGACGATCACCGACTGGCGACGCGCCATCAGCGGCGATCTGACCAGCGCGATGGACTTCGAGAACCCGATCTTCGACATTCCGGCGCTGCCCGACTCGGATGCGCTCGTGCAGATCGCGCGCGCCGGCGGCACCATCAGCACCCAGGTGCCGGAGGCGGACAAGTGGGACGGCGGCACGCTCACGGCGCGTCCGCTGTCCTACCACCCGCATGGCACGTTCGCCGAGGACCGGGCCACCGGAACCGTCACGGCGTCGTTGAGCCTCACGGGCGGCCCGGACGGCAAGGCGGTGAGCCTGCAGGCCTTCCCGGATCGGTATCTTCCCTTCGCCAACACTCCGTACACGGTCTCCGCGGCGAACCCGCGCACCCACACCTGGGATGCCACGTCCACGGAAGGCCGCTACGCGTTCTCGGTGTATGGACCGGACGGGTTCGTCCGATCGCACGCGGGAACGGTGATCCCGGCCGGTCAGAACAACGCGGGAGTACCGCGCGTCGACGTGGACCTGATCGGCGGATCGGAGCCCGCGGTCGCCCTGCACCTGCGCAATGACGGCCGCCAGCCGGTGCACTACAACGTGGTCCCCCACGACTTCGCCGGTGAGGCTCGGCGCGTGTGGGTCAAGCCCGGCGAGACCGCGGATCTGATGTGGCCCACCGACAACGGCTACTACGACATCGTCATCACTGCCGACACGAGCACCGGGTGGGAGCACCGCTATGCCGGCCGCGTCGCCCAGCTCGGATTCTGACCCGAATCGGAGAACACAGCTATGAACGAGAAACGCACCGGCATCCGCCGATGGGCGCTCACCGTGTTGGCCGCGATGAGCCTGACTACGCTGATCGGCCTGGCGGGACCGTCCGCGGCGCCTGCCGAAGCCGCAGCCGCAGCCGCAGCCGCAGCAACTGTCACTCCCGTAGCCACCTACACCTTCGACGGTGACAGCGGCGCCACGGTGACCGACACCTCGGGCAACGGCCTGAACGCCGCCTGGATCGGCACGCCCGCCTACGTCTCAGGCGTCACCGGGTCGGCGGTAGCCGTCTCCTCCGGCAAGAACTACGTGAAGCTGCCGCTGGTGGCGGGCAAGACCGATGCGTCGGCGAGCTTCTCCTACGAGTTCTGGATGCAACTGCAGAGCCGAACGTCCTACGGCACGCTGATGAGCAACCAGAACTTCGTCTCCTGCAACAACGCCGGAATCACCCTCTACAACCAGACCACGCCCGGCGTGCTGCAGGCCTGCTGGGGTCAGACGGCCGGGGGCACCAAGGAGTACCTGAACGGCGCGACGCCGAACATCCAGGGCACCTGGCACCACATCGCCGTCACGGTGGATCGCACCGCCAACCAGGTGAAGATCTACACAGACGGCACCCTCACGGCGACCTCGCCTGCCGGATACGTGAACGCGAACACCCGGTTCGCCAGCGGACTCGCCTTCAACATCGGCGGATTCAGCGGCAGCGAGACCGACTCCGCGGACGGCTACACCAACGCGCTCATCGACACGCTCAGCTTCTACAACGACGTGGTCCCGGCGACGCAGGTGGCGGCCGACTACGCCGCGCAGAAGCCGCTCCAGTACACGATCGCGTTCGACGGGAACGGTGCGACCGGAGGCGGCACGGCATCGCAGCTGCTCGTGGGCGGGCAGACGACGACACTGCGCAAGAACGGCTTCACGCGCAACGGATTCCTGTTCCAGGGGTGGGCGGCCAGCCCCACCGGGCCGATCGTGTACACCGACGCGCAGAGCGTCACCGACCTGGCGATCACTCCCGATGCGACGGTCACCCTCTACGCGGTCTGGGCCGCGCGACCGGCCACCACCGACGGGTCGACGCTCGCGCCAGGCTTCGTCTCCGGTGTGCTGCGTGCCCCCAGCGGTCGCGTCGGCGAGACGGTCTCCCAGTCCCTCGCCGGTCTCTGGAACGGTGCCGCCCCAACCTCGTTCACGAAGACGGACGGCGATGACTGGCTGACTGTGAGCGCGGATGGCGTGGTCACCGGGACGGTGCCGGAGGCGGCAACCGAGTTCCCCGGCTGGATCGACGTGTCCGCGACGAACGGAACCACCACCTCGTTGATCAGCGTGGAGGTGCCGGGCGTGGCGACGGGCGCACCCGTGCCCCTGGACGCCGTCACGTGGGATCTCTGGGACGGCGGATCACACGTCGACGACGCTCGTCTGAAGAACCTCGCCGTCATCGCCGAGAACGGCTTCGACGTGATCGGCGTGCAGCACGACGGCGGCACCGGGGCCGACCAGCTCGCTGCCGCACTCGGCTGGCACGCTGTCGAAGGCCCCGACGGCACTGGCATCGTGTCCCCCTATCCCCTCACGGCGCGCCGGGATGCTCAGGACGGGGCACCCGCGTTCGGCGCCACCGCTGACGTCTGGGGACAGGACATCCGCGTGTGGAGCGTGGCGCTGGACTCGGGCGATTACGGGCCGGACGCGGCCTGCGACGCCGACCCCGCCGAACCGGCGACACTGATCGAGACCGAGCGGGCTACGCTCCGCTTCGCACAGGCCGAGGCCGTGGTCCGTTCCCTTCACGACGACGTAGCGGCCGCCGGACGCACCGCGGTGATCGTGCTCGGCGACCTCCAAACTCCCGCCGGCACCGATTGGACGGCAGACACCGCGGCAGCACGATGCACAACCGGAGCCGTCGACTGGCCCGTGCCCGCGGCCTTCGCGGCGGTGGGACTGACGGACGCGTTCCGCGTAGCCAATCCCGACCTCGCCGACCGCGGCGACACGTGGTCGCCGATCATCGCCACTCGCCCCGATGGCTCTCCTCAGCCGCAGGACCGCATCGACTACGTCCACTTCGCCGGCGCGCCACTCACCCTGGACGGCGCGAACACGGTGGTCGCCGGATGGCCCTCGAAGACGAACATCATGGGCAACGCGTGGGCCAGCAACCACCGTGCTGTGGTGGGGTCCTTCCGGCTCGGCGCGCCGGTCGCCGCTGTCGCCGCCACCGCGGAGGACGCGCAGGCGGCCACGGATGCCGGTGTAGCGGTCACGCTGTCGCCGACGTTCTCGGCGGGAACCGAGATCGGCGGCCAGCTGGCCACCGGCGAGATCACGGTGACCCCGACCGCCCCCGCGCAGGGAACGTGGACCGTGTCCGGTAGCGACATCACGTTCACGCCCTCGGCGGCCGCCTCCGACGAGACGGTGACGGCGACGTACACCGTGGGCTCCAGCAACGGCACCACTGCGAGCGCGACGCTCACCGTGGTGGTCACCTCGCCCGCCGTACCGGCCACCGCGAGCGCGAGTTCAGCCGTCACTGATCCGGGACGCGCGGTCCGCGTCGTGCTGACCTACTCGGCCGGCACGCTCGCGGGCGGCACGCCCGCCACGGCCACAGTGGAGCTGGTGCCCGACGATCCGACGTTGGGAGCCTGGGATCTCAGCGGTCAGGCACCCACCGGGCCCCTCGCACAGCTGTTCGCCCTCGTCACTCGCGCCGGCGGTCCGGAACTCGCATCGCGAGTGGCCGTGTTCACGCCCGCGGATGGTGTCGCCGACACGACCGCGACGGCGACCTTCACGGTGAACTCGTCGAACGGCACGACCGCGGCGAGCACCGCGACGGTGCGCATCGGTTCGGTGACGGCGTCACCCTCGCCCTCGACGAGCCCGACGGGAGAGCCCACGGGACAGCCGACAGGCGAACCGACAGGAGAGCCGACGCCGACGCCGACGCCGACGGGAGAGCCGACCTCGCAGCCCACCGGGCAGCCGACGGGAGAGCCGACCTCGCAGCCGACCGGAGAGCCCACGGGACAGCCGACCTCGCAGCCGACCGGAGAACCAACGGGCGAACCCACGGGACAGCCCACCGGGCAGCCCACGGGACAGCCGACGAGTGAGCCGACGGGCGAACCCACGGCGCAGCCCACCGGCGAACCCACTGCCCAGCCCACGGGTGAGCCGACAGCTCAGCCCACCGGGCAGCCGACGGCGAACCCGTCAGCGTCTGGTTCGCCGAGCGCGACGTCGGATCTGCCGTCGACCGGATCGGATGCATCCTCGCTCGTGCTCCCCGCCCTGCTCGGTGCGATGCTCGTCGCGATGGGAGCCGTGGCGTTGCGAGCCCGCGTGCGCACTCGCCGCCGCTGAGTCCTCCGCGCGCAAACGGCTCCGGCGCACCCCGCGAAAGGGGTGCGTCGGAGCCGTTCTGCGTGCAGGATGCGCTGCCGGCGACGTTGCGGACGGAGCCCCGGTGACGTTCCGGCAAGAACGGTGCCCGGGGGATCAGTCGATGGGTCGCGGATCCAGATGAATCCCCGCGAGCATGCACCGCACCGAGCCGCCCGCCAGCTCGATGGGTCCGACTTCCAGCGGAAGGATCCGGCACGAGCTCTCGATGACGAAGCGCTGCGCCGCGGTGAGAGCGCGCTCTGCCGTGGTGGACATCGCGAGCAAGCGCGAGCCATCGCGCGAGCGTAGCTCGATGGCGTTGCCCGCGAACGCGCCGAGCTGATCGAACGACAGATCGATCACCTCGTGACCGCCGTCGACCAGACGCTGCAGCACGGCCGCCCGGCGCCGGTCATCCGCGATGGCCGCGGACCCGATCAGGGCGAAATCGGTGGCCACGCACATCATGACGTTGGTGTGATAGATCGGCGTGCCGTGCTGGTCGGCGGCGTCGAAGAGCATCGGCTCATAGCCGAACGTGGTGCAGAAGCGCTCGAGGAGGAAGGGATCAGCGCGCGCCGATCGGGCCACATACGCGATGCGAGCGACGTGATCGAGCACCATCGCGCCGGTGCCCTCCAGGAACAGCTCGTCCGGCTCGAGCCCTGAGTAGTCGATCACCTCCTGCACCCGATACGCCCGCTTCAGGAACTCGATCACGTCGCTGCGACGTTCACCGCGACGGTTCGCCGCACGCATCGGATACACCGCGACCCGGCCGCCCGCATGCGTGGAGAACCAGTTGTTGGGAAAGACGCTGTCGGGATGCGAGCTGGTGCGATCATCGAACAGCACCACCTCCACCCCGGCATCGCGCAGCTGTTCGGCGGCCTTCGTCACGGTGGCCCGCGCCTGCCGCGAGACATCCGTCTCCGGCGCGGACTGGAAGGCGTTGTCGATCGCGGTCTGCGGGTTCGGGCGGAAATGATGCGGCCGGATCATCACCACCGCGGCCGGTGCCTGCGCGGAGAAGCCCGTCACCTCTCGGTCCCGGCAGCCGCGATCAGCGAGAACAGGTCCTTGGGATCGCGGGGGTCGGCCACGAGGTCCACCGTGGCCTCGGCGCCGTCGAACTCGTCAGCCAGCAGGCACAGTGCGGAGAAGTCCTCCACCGCGAAACCCACGGAGTCGAACACCGTCACCTGCTCCGGGGCGGTGCGTCCCGGGGCCGAGGCCGACAGCACCTGCCACAGCTCGACGGCGGGGAAGTCGTCCTCGAGGTGCTGGATCTCCCCCTCGATCCGACTCTGCGGCAGGTACTCCGCGAACACCGCCGCGCGGCGGAGGATCGCCGGATCCAGCTCGGTCTTGCCGGGGCAGTCGCCGCCGATCGCGTTCAGGTGCATCCCCGCGGTGACGAGATCGTCGGTGAGCACCGTGGCCAGCGCCTTGTCGGCGGTGCAGGTAGTCACGATGTCCGCCCCGGCGACCGCCTCCGCCGCGCTGCCGGCTCGCACCACATCGAACCCGAGCGCGCGGGCATTGCGCTCGAACTTGTCCATCGCGGCCGGATCGGTGTCCCACACGCGCAGCCTCTCGATTCCCAGCACCCGCCGGAAGGCGAGCGCCTGGAACTCGGCCTGGCTCCCGGTTCCGATCAGGGCGAGCACCCGTGAGTCCGGGCGCGCCAGCACGGAGGCCGCGAGCGCCGACGTCGCCGCGGTGCGCAGCGCCGTCAGCAGAGTCATCTCGGCGATCAACACCGGGTAGCCGGTTGCGACGTCGGCCAGCACACCGAACGCCGTCACGGTCTGCAGCCCGGCGCGCGGGTTGTCGGGGTGGCCGTTGACGTACTTGAACGTGTAGCGACGCCCGTCGCTCACCGGCATCAGCTCGATCACACCGCGCTCCGAGTGGCTGGCCACCCGCGCCGTCTTGTCGAAGTCCTCCCACCGCAGGAAGTCGTCCCGCAGGCGTGACACCAGCCGCTCGATGAGCGTCTCCACACCGTGCTCCGCGATCCAGGCGGCCATCGCGGGCACATCGATCATCCGTACCATGGCGCCACTCATCGGCGTCCCTCCATTCCGATGACATCGTCATCCTCATCCAGCGGGTGGCGCACGACCGGGATCGGCGCAGTCAGGGGTCGGCCCTCGCGCAGCAGCCGGCGCTTGCGCAGCTGCCACAGCACGGCGAGAATCGCGAACCACACGGGTGTGGCCAGGAACGGCAGTCGTGTGTCCTCGCCGTACAGCAGTGTGGCGGCGATGAACACGAAGAACACCAGTACCATCCACGGGGTGACCGCGGCGAACGGCATCTTGAACTTCGAGGCGGCGTGGCGCTCGGGGAAGCGACGCCGGTAGATGATGAAGCTCACCACGATGCTTCCCCACGTGAACAGCACAAGGGTGGCGCACACCGACGACACGAACGTGAAGGCCGCAGACACGCTGTTGCCGAGCAGCAGCAGCGGCACCGCCGCGAACAGGAAGACGCACGTGAACAGTGCGGCATTGCGCGGAACTCCGCGCGAGGTGGCGTGCGAGAACTGGGTCGGTGCGTGGCCGTCCTTCGAGAGCCCGAACAGCATGCGCGTCCCGGAATACAGTCCCGAGTTGGCGCTGGAGGCCGCCGATGTCAGCACCACGAGGTTGATCGCGAGGGCGGCGATGCCGAAACCGGCATAGGCGAGCGTCGTGACGAAGGGGCTCGCGTTCGGATCGATCTTGTCCCACGGGGTGATGCTCATGATGATCGCCAGCGCGCCGACGTAGAAGAGCAGGATGCGCACCACGATGGAGTTGATCGCCTTCGGCAGTGTCTTGCGCGGATTCTGCGTCTCCGCGGACGCCGTTCCCACCAGTTCCACGCCGATGAACGAGAAGATGCCCATCTGGAAGCCGAGGATGAAGCCACTCAGCCCGAACGGGAACATCCCGCCGTGATCCCAGAGGTGCGAGAGAGAGGCGGTGGTGCCGGTGTCGGGGTTCTGGAAGCCGATGACCACCATCACGATGCCCGTAGCGATGAGTCCCAGGATCGCGACGATCTTGATGAACGCGAACCAGAACTCCACCTCGCCGAAGTACTTCACCGGCTGCAGGTTCAGCAGGGTCAGGGCGAGAGCAGCGATCAGCGCCGGCATCCAGTGCGGGATGCCGGCGTTGAAGTAGGAGACGTAGCCGGTGATCGCGACGATGTCCGCCACACACGCCACGATCCAGGAGAACCAGTAGGTCCACGAGACGAAGAACCCGGCCCACGGCCCGATCATGTCCTTCGCGATGTCGCCGAAGGTCTTGTAGTGCAGGTTCGACAGCAGCAGCTCGCCGAGCGCCCGCATGACGAAGAAGATCATGAACCCGATGATCATGTAGACGAAGATCACGGCCGGACCCGTGACGCTGATCATCTTCCCGGACCCCATGAACAGGCCCGTGCCGATGGCGCCGCCGATCGCGATCAATTGAAGGTGCCGGTTCTTCAGCCCGCGCGCGAGCTCCTCGCCCTGCGCCGGTAATGTGCCCTGCGACATACCCATCACTCCCTCGGAATAGGCGGGCCGTCTCGTCCCCGGGCGACCCTGTGGCCTCAACCTAGCGACTGACTGGCCTGCTACTGAATATCAAATAATCTTCCAGAGCGTCATACTCGCTAGCATGCTCACGATTCAGCAGCTGCGCGTCCTCCTGGCGATCCGCGATCAGGGGAGCCTGTCGCGCGCCGCCGCCGAGCTGCGCTACGGCGTACCCACGGTGGCCCATCACCTCGATGCGTTGGAGGGTCATTTGGGCGCTCGACTGGTGGAACGCACGCCCCGCGGCACGGTTCTCACCCCGCTGGGAGAGCTGTTCGCCCGCGAGGCCCAGCACATCCTGCGTCGAGTGGAACAGGCCGAGCGCATGGTGGCGCGCCAGCGCGAAGCCGGGGTCGCGACCCTCCGCGTGGGAACCTTCGCCTCATTCGGCGCGCGCTTCCTCCCTGCCGCGATCGACCGACTGCGCGCCGCATTTCCCATCGCTGTCGAGATCAGCGAGGCGGAGCCGACCCGGCTGGTGCATCTCGTGGAGGACGGCGAGGTGGATGCGGCACTCATCTACGACTTCGCCGATGACCCGCTCTTCGGCGGCGGCGGCCTGCGGCTGACCCGACTCCTCGACGAGCCGTTCCGCGTCATGGTGGCATCGCACGGCCCGCTCGCCGCACAGGAGATGCTCGACCTGCGGGACCTGCGCACGGTGGCCTGGGTCTCCAGCCGCAGCGATGACGAAGCTTCCGGACGCACGATTCGTCGTGCCTGCCGCTCGGCGGGATATGAGCCACGCGAGCTGATGCGCACGGACGATCTCGCGATGATCCACGGCCTGGTGGCGCAGGGACTGGGCATCGCCCTGGCCACCGAGATCGCCGTGGATCCGCGTTTCGATGTGGCTCTGCGGCCCGCAGTACAGGACCTCGGCTTCCGGCGCATTCTGTTCGCGACCCGACCGGGACCGCTGCTGCCGGCGGTGGAACGGCTCCGCGCCATCCTGCAGGAGCTCATCAGCGAGGCCGCTGCTCGCTGAGACGACGATGGCCGCAGCGCCCGTCAGGACGCTGCGGCCATCGTCTGTCCGCTCAGACGGTGCGGGACATCAGTCGCGCACCGCCCGTGCCCGGCGGCGTGCCAGCAGCACGACTCCGGCGGCGGTCAGCAGCAGGGAGATCATGCCGGCGGCGGCCCACGACGATCCGTCGGTGCCCGTGGAGGGAAGTCCGCCGGCCGGCGGGGTCGCCACGGGTGCCGAGCCGCCCGGCGTCGCGCCGCCGGTCCCCCCCGGCACGGGCGTGCTGGGGGCCGAGGTCTCGCTCGGCGCGGACGTCGCGCTCGGGTCAGGCGTAGCGGTCGGCTCCGGGGAGGCAGTCGGCTCCGGCGTAGCAGTCGGCTCCGGCGAGGCAGTCGGCTCCGGCGTGGACGTCGGCTCCGGGGAGACAGTCGGCTCCGGGGACACCGTTGCGCTCGGCGTCGGCTCCGGGGACACCGTCATGGTCGGCGTCGGCTCCGGCGTCACCGTTGCGCTCGGCGTCGGCTCCGGGGACACCGTCATAGTCGGCGTCGGCTCCGGCGTCACCGTTGCACTCGGGGTCGGCTCGGGTGTCGACGTCGGCGACGCGGTCGGCTCCGGCGTGGATGTCGGCGTCACCGTCGGCTCCGGCGT
Organism: Microbacterium sp. ZW T5_56; assembly: GCF_044987425.1. Lineage (NCBI taxonomy): Bacteria > Bacillati > Actinomycetota > Actinomycetes > Micrococcales > Microbacteriaceae > Microbacterium > Microbacterium sp. ZW T5_56. The sequence continues at coordinate 22,714 of NZ_JBJDRI010000014.1, forward strand.
AGATGTCGGCGTCACCGTCGGCTCCGGCGTAGATGTCGACGTCGGCGTCGGGGTCGGCGTAGATGTCGACGTCGGCGTCGGGGTCGGCGTCGCCGCGAGCGCCACGGTGACCGTGAGGCTGGCCGAGACACCGTCGACCCGCGTGCTGTGGGCGGTGATCCGGTAGTCCCCCGGAACGGCGTCGGCCGCCACGTGAAGCACACCCGAGTCGTCGACCGCGAGCGCCGGCGCGACGTCTGCCCGCAGAGCGACGCGCGCGATCCCGGCGCTCGCCTCAGCGACGCTCCAGGTGACGTCGCGACCCCACTCATCCGTCTCCGAGTACGGCGCGGCACCGATGACATCCACCGTGATGGGAGCGGAAGCACCCGGCGCGAGCTCGGACTCCGCCATCGACAGCTCGATCGACGCCGGTCGCGGGTGCGTGGTCACCACCTGTTCCGGACGAAACTCGCTCGGGTTGGTGATGCCGCTCGGCAACTGGATGCCACCGGGGAACCGGTAGGTGTCGGGCGGGCTGGTGGGCCCGTAATTGCGGGGGTCGTCGTCCCACCCCGTGACAACCAGGTCGACCGTCGATCCGTCGTCCAGCGTCGCGGTCACGGCAGCGGGCATACCCAGCTCGCTGCGGGACAGGCCCACGGGCACGTCCATCGGCGCGAGGTCGGCGAGGCTCACCACGTGCAACGCGATCACGCGAACCACCGCGACCACCGGGGCGGACACGCCCGCGGCCCGACCGAGGAAGGTGTGCTCTCCCTCGTTCTGCAGCTGGTCGCCCGTGATCTCGGGCCAGGTCACCGCGACCTCGGCGGTCTCCCCGTTCGAGTAGGTCACCGTGACCGTGCCCGGCAGGGTCGGCACCTGCCCGGGCGCGACGTCCACCGCCACCGGACTGACCGAGGACAGGAACACCTCCGACAGTCGCAACGACGGCGCCAGCGCAGTCTCGGACATCGCGAAGCCTGCGGGCAGGTTCGTCGGCAGGGTGAGCTTGCCCGCGCCGTAGTCGGCGAAGGCCTGCTTTGCCCCGAGGATCGAGAAGGCGTCGAATCCGGCGTTGTCCCGGTTGTAGTTCGGGATGGCGCTGGCGGGAATGTCGATCGCGAAGCTGATCGGGCCCGCATCAGCCGGGAGGGAGCGGATGTAGTCCGCGACGTCCAGATCGATGGCGTTGCCGTTGTCGATGATCTGACCGTTGGTGAAGGCCTGGTGCGATACCGGGACCAGCTGGTCGTAGGTGGGGATTCCCTCATCCTTCGAGTAGTCGGCGTGCGCGTAGCGGGAGATCTCCGCGCCGAGGGGCGCGTTGTTCCACGTGAGCGTCGACGAGTTCCAGGTGGGCTCGGTGGCATACACGTCCGCCGTGAACGCGGTGTTGCGCAGGCGCTCCGCGTCGCTGCCGCCCGCTCCGGTCCACGCGTCGTAGCGCGAGACGTAGAGCCGGATCGACGCGTCCTTCACCGCGGACAGGTCGCCCTCATAGGAGGACGGATCGAACTGCACGTAGATGCGACGGGTGAAGCCCGCCGATGCCGCGTTCTTCAGCTTCAGCACCAAGTTGTTGGACATCGACACGCCGAACGGGAACTTGTACCTGTCGGCAGCCGCGGGCGCGGTGCTCGTCCCGGCCTGCGTGCCCATCGCGGTGGTTCCGGAACCGCGCTGCACGAACGCCGCGTCCAGAGCGGTGGAATCGCCCTGTGCGGTTCCGCCACCGAGGTCGCCGACCACCGTCACGGTGGCCTCGATCGCCGCGCTGGGCGTTCCGCCCACGGTTCCGGTCGCCGTGATGGTGCCGGCGGCGCGATAGCTGTCGCTGGAGACGAGGTTCCACGTCACGGGTCGCTTCTCGGTGCGCTCGGTGGTGTTGGCGCCCGCCGTCTCGCGCACGGTGACCTGCAGCACCTCGGGCAGCCTGGGATAGACGCCGGCGGCCGTGCGCACGGAGACCTCGGGAAGCACGAGCGTCGTCACGGTCTTCATCTGCGACACCTGGTGCGCTCCGATGTCGAGGCCGACGCCGGCGGTGTTCGCGCCGAAGAAGTCCTCGGACGGCCCACCCGTGATCGCGGTTCCCGCCGTGACACCCGGGCTGGTGTCCGCGAGCTGGAACAGTGAGGCCCGCTCGCGCAGCCGCTCACGCGACGTGAAGTCCGCGATGCGGTCGGTGGCGTCATCGAACGTGGTGGTCGCCTGAGATGCCAGGCGGGCGACCAGCTGCGCGTCACCCTCGATGACCAGCTGAGGTTTCGCGAAGATGTTGCCCGCGGCCTCCATCTTGGCGACGTCGACGCCACTCGCGGCGCTCGCCAGACTCTGCGGCCAGAAGATGTTGTTCTTCATCAGCTTGTCGGGCGAACCGAGGGCGCGTTCGATCGCATCCTTGCCGTCGGAGGGGTGCGCGGTCAGGAACTTGAGTGATCCGGCACCCTCCTTGAGCAGGATGTTGTTCCAGAAGTATGCGTTCGTGCCCGAGTTGTCGCCCGAGTTGCCCTCACCGAACAGCGCGGTGGAGATGCCGTCGCCCACGTACAGGGTGTTGTTGTAGATCTGGGGCATCGCGGAGCCCTCGTTCTTCACCCAGTAGTGGAAGATGCTCTGTTCCTTGTAGGTGTAACCGCCGCCACCGCCCTTGTCCGCGTTGGTGCCGCGGTTTCCACCGCCATCGTTCGCGGAGATGTTGTAGCGGACGATGGAGTCCTTCTGATCGGACATCAGCAGCATGAAGCCGCCCGCGTTGTGGTGGCTGTAGTTGTACTGGTAGACCACGTTCACGCAGCCGAGATCGATGTCGTACGCCTCGGCGTCGTTGTAGCCGAACGTGGTGCCGTAGACCTCGTTGTACTGGAACAGCGCGTCGTTGTTGGACATCGACCAGACGCCGGCGAAGTTGCGTGCTCCGTAGTCGGCGTTGGCGGGACGAACGGCGATGTTGCCCTCGACGAGACCGCCCGACGCCACCTCGCTGAGCACGATCGCGTCGCCGGAGACGTCCTCCAGATAGTTGTTCTTGATGCGGATGTCGGACATCGTCTTCTTGAACGAGTTGCTTACCGCGGTGTTGGCGTCCGCTTTGGTGCGGATGCCCTCCAGGCCCACGCGCTTGACCACGTTGTTCTCGACGGTCACGTCGTGGAAGCCGGTGGACGAGCGCCACTCACCTGCGGGTAACAGCACCTTCCCGTCCGGATCCACCCAGTGGCCGAGGATGATGATGCCACCGGTCGCCTTCAGCGCCGGTCCCTGCGATGCGGGCGGAAGCCCCGGCTGCTGGAAGTACTCCGACTGCACGTCGTGGACGTAGTTGTTCGCGACGCGGATGGACGTGAACGTCCGGTCCTGCTCGTAGCCCATCACCAGAATGCCGGCTCGCTGCGCGTCGCCCGGCTTCTTGTAGCCCTCGGGGTTGGACGCCTCGGGACTGTTCGTCACCTCGAGGTTCTGGATCTGCCAGTTCTCCTGGTTGACCAGCTGCACGGCACCCGTGATGTAGCGCTTGAAGGTCCCGGTGCCGTAGGTGCCGCCACCGTTGATCACGGGGCGACGGTCCGCCGTGAACGACGCTGCGCCGCCCTCATCGGTATAGAAGTCGACGGCGATGGGGTCTTGGGACGTGCCGCTGCCCTTCGGGTGGAGCATCTGACCGTTCCAGGTGCTGTCCGATTCGAGCAGGATGTGATCGCCCGGCTCGAACGTGGTGGCCGAGACCTTGGTGAGGCTCTTCCACGCGGTGGTGGGACTGGTGCCCGCGGCGCTGTCATCACCCGACGCGCCGTCCACGTAGTAGGTGGTGCCGGAGGTCGATACGCCGATCGAGGTGAAGGCCGCCGGTTCTGGCTCGGCGGCGGACGCGGCCGGTGGGGCGGCGACGCCCGGGAGGAGGAGCGCTGCGGACAGTGCCGCGGCGAGAGCCACGCGGGAGATTCTCATTCCAACGCAGTCCTTTCTGTGTGGGGAGGTTCGTGCCGAGATCCGTGTGCGGTCGTGCCGCGGTGCGGATCGGCCACAGGTCAGGGAGTCGCGTCCAGCAGCAGCCGCGCGAGGTCGGTGGTCACCCGGAGAGGATCGGCCTGGATCCGTTCCTCCAGTCGCTGCTCAAGCAGATCGTTCACGTAGGCGTTGCGAGCGAGCTGCGGCGCCTGCTCGAACGTGAGAAGTCCACCGCCGACCTTGTCGACGAGCACGAGCCGCTCTCCGCCCGCGAATCCGTCGATCACGGCGCCCGGCTCGGCATGCTGCATCGCGTCGAGGATCTGGGCGGAGTACAGGTCCTCCTTCGAGATCTCCTGCGAGTCGATGTGCAGTTCGTCGATGCTCACGCCCGCGGCGATGAGGCGATCGCGGAGCTCGGCAGTGTCCGGAACAGCAGCGGGCGCGATATCGGTCGAGAGCACCGCGTCGCCGCCGTGCACCCGCCAGACGGTGATGGCCAGATCGGACTCCTTGTACACGTTGCCCAGTCGCTCGAACGCCGCCCGCAGGGCAGCGTCATCGGGCGGCGACTGCTCGAGCAGCGCGGCACGCACGGCGTCCTTCAGCTCCTCGGCGCGGGAGCGGATGCGCTCATACGCGTCCACTCCCCCCGCTTCTTCGGCGGCTGCGTGAAACGGCGACGTGTCCACGCCGGCCTCCTCGGCGAGGCGGATCAGCGCGCAGTCGGCAGCGAGTGCGGAATCCACGGCCGCGGCGAGGGCGTCGACCGGTCGTGTCCCGTCGTAGTCCTGTCCCCAGAAGTCCGAGCCGTAGGAGGCGATGTCGTGCTGCGTCGCGAACTCCGTGCCGACCGCGCTCTGCAGACCGCGTCCGTACGTGACGGCTGTGGCGTCGGCAACGGAGGTGTCGCCGCACATCGCGGCACCGGTGCTGCCCGCGCGCGTGATCGCCCACGCTCCCGCCGAGACTCCGCCGATAAGAATGACGGCGATGACAGCACCGATCAGCGTCCGTCGTCCGTGACGTGCCCTCTGCATGTCTGTTCCTCCGGACTGCGAGTCGTGAACACTGTTGTTCACCAAGAGACAGTCTTAAACAGAGAGGAACATTAACGAAAGTTCGTGTTCACTATTGATCACTTCGGTCGCACCTCGGGCCGTCGCGCGTCGGTGGAAGCTGGAATCCGCACCCCGCACCGCGTTCGCGGCGGCGTTTTCGATCTATCACCGTTGCGATTCGATGGCCCAGTTCTGGAGGGCGAACGCCGCGAATGTCGGCATGAGCGCGATCAACATCGTGGCGGCGAACAGCGTGACGCCCACCGACGACGCCCCCGCGACCAGCAAGACGACGAGAATCAGCTGAAGGCTTACCGATACGACCCCCGATGCCAGCGCGGTGAAGAAATACACGCGCGATCGAAGCGGCACCGTGGGGATGAGGGCCACCCGGGTCAGGAGTGCGCCGATCGCCAAGACGCCGAGCACGCGCAACACCCACAGTCCTGAACCCATCGCAAAGCTGAAGAACTCAAGCAATGACGGGTTGAACACCAGCGACGCGCTCGCGAGGACAGCCGCCCCGAGTGCGAGCCACGATGCCGCTCCCACGACAGCCAGGGCGGCGAGCAGAGCGATAAGCACTCGTGCGCGGCGGGAGGTGTTGAGCCCGATGACAATGGCGCCCCACAACATCGCCACGGCTGACAGGAATCCCCCGGCGCAGAGGGTGATCAGAGGCCACGGCGACCCGGGCACGGGAACGAGGAAGAGGAACGCGACGATGCCCAGCATCACGCCGGAGGCGCCGAGCACCACCGAGATCCACATGGCCTGTGCCGGATGCGACATCACTGTCCCCTCCCCGTTTCGGCGAGTCTAGGCCCGATGACCGCCGTCGCCGCAGCAGCAGCTGCGCTCGGCGACGGTGCAGACCGTCGCGAACACCGTAGGGGCGCGCCGTCGAGAATTCGACGACGCGCCCCTGACGCAGGATCAGCGAGCAGTGCGCGCGAACGCCACCGCGGCGAGTGCCGCCGCCTGATCGCCGAGCACGGCGTCGTCGAACAGCACGCGGGGTGAGTGGTTCCACTCGACCGTGGTGAGGTCGGTCTCCGGCGGAGAGGTCATCAGGGCGATGAACGTGCCGGGCACCTCGTTGAGCACGAACGCGAAGTCCTCCGAGCCCATCATCGGCGTCGGCATGATCATCACGCGCTGCTCCCCGAAGGTGTCGCGCAGCACGTCGACCGCCTCGGCCGTCTCGGCGGGGTCATTGACGGTGACGGGGTACATCGTCTCGAACTGCACCTCGACCGTCAGCCCGTGCGCACTCGCGACACCCTCGATCACCCGGGGCAGTCCCTCCTGCAGCGTCTTCAGCGATGCCGGCGACATGTTGCGCACGGTGGCGGCGAGCTCCACCTGCTCCGGGATCACGTTGATCGCGCCATCGCCCGTGGACAGACGGGTCACGGACAGCACGATCGGATCGAACGCATCGAAGCGACGAGTCACGAAGCTCTGCAGCGCGAGCACGATCTCCGCGGCAGCCGGCACCGGATCGAGAGTCTGCTGCGGCTGCGATCCGTGGCCGCCGCGCCCCCGAACGGTGACGTGGAGCTGGTTGGATCCCGCCGCGACCGCGCCGGGTCGGGTCGCGAACATGCCTCGGGGGCCGGGCGCAACGTGGATCGCATAGGCCGCGACCGGGCGCTCCCCCGCGGCGTCCAGCAGCCCCTCGTCGAGCATGATCTTGGCTCCGCCGTGCCCTTCCTCTCCCGGCTGGAACATGAAGATGACGGAGCCGTGGAGCTCGTCACGGCGGGCGGAGAGGAGCTTCGCGGCACCGACCAGTCCCGCCGTGTGCAGATCATGACCGCACGCGTGCATGTTGCCATTGCGCGACGCGAAGTCGAGACCGGTCGCCTCGTCGATGGGCAGTGCGTCCATGTCGCCACGAAGCAGGACGGCGGGTCCGGGGTGCGCGCCGCGGAGCACGGCGATCACCGACGTGGTCGCCGTTCCGGTGCTGATCTCCAGGGGGAGGTCGGCGAGCGCGTCGAGGACCTTCTGCTGAGTGCGGGGCAGATCGAGTCCCAGCTCGGGGTCGGCGTGCAGGGCGCGGCGCAGCGCGACGAGGTCGGGCAGGATGTCGACCGCGTCTGCGGTGAAGTCCGGTGCTGTCATGGTTTCAGCCTTTCGTGGTGACGGTGGTGTCGGCCGGGCTCGGCATCCGCATGAATGCCAGCGCCACGGCGGCGATGACAAACGCTCCGGCGCAGACCGCCCAGATCGTGACATAGCCGCCGATCGACGAGGAGAGTGAGCCGGAGGCGGTGAATCCCGCGAGGATCACGGCGAACACCGCACCCGCGGCGGATCCGCCGAGCGTGCGGAGCGAGTTGTAGACGCCCGTCGCGATGCCCGTCTGGTCGCTGGGTGCGACCTCCGCCACCAGGGCGGGCAGCGCGCCGAGCAGCAGACCCATCCCGATGCCGTTGATCGCGGACACCAGGAAGATCTGCCACAGCTGGTCGTGGAAGGCGATCTGCACCAGCGATCCCGCAGCCGCCAGGATCGCGCCGGTCACGAGCACGGAGCGAATGCCCACCCGGCGAGCGATGGGCGCGAAGGTGGCGGCGCCGATGGTCGCGAGGATCGTGACGACGGCGGTGACGGCGGATGCCGTGCCCGCAGTGGCCGCGAAGCCGTATCCCGTCACCGCAGGATCGGCGGTGAGGAAGGTGGTCGACGGCGACTGCGCGCCGAACATGACCATGCCGAAAAGGAAGGCGGTGAGGTACACCGGGCCCATGCGCGGCGAGACGATCAGGCGGACATCGATCGCCGGCGACGAGGAGCGCAGCTCCCACAGCACCCAGAGCGCGAAGATCACGACCGCGGCCGCGAGCGTTCCGATCGTGGCTGCCGAGCCGAAGCCCTCGCTCGAGGCGAGTCGGAGGCCGAACAGCAGGACCACCATCGCGAGGCCGATGCCGACGAAGCCGAGCACGTCGACCTTCGCTCCGGTGCGCGATGTCGACTCGGGCACTTTGAAGAACACCGCATAGACGCTCACCAGGACGAGCAGCACCGGGATGAAGAGCGTCAGCGTCAGGTTGGGCAGCAGCGCGGAGAACACGCCGGCCGCGATGGTGCCGAGAATCGCGCCACCCGTGAGGAACGAGACCAGCAGTCCGATCGAGGTGCGGGCGGTCTCCCCCTTGATGCGGTTGTGTACCAGCGCGATCTCCAGCGGTAGCCAGACGGCGAGCGGGCCCACCAGGATCCGGGCTGCCAGAACCAGCGGATAGTTCGGGAGCAGGGCGGTGACGACGGTGCCGATCAGCACGGAGATCACCGCGATGCGCAGCATGCGGCGGTGGCCGAAGATGTCGCCGAGCTTCGACAGCAGCGGCACGCACACGGCGGCGGCGAGCGTCTGCACCGTGAGGAACCAGGTGATGTCGGCGTCGGAGACCTTCAGATGACCGGCGATCTCACCGAGCAGCGGAGCGTAGAAGCCCTGGACGAAGCCGCTCGCGAGCTCGCAGAAGATGAGGAATCCGACGACCGCGCGAGCGCTGACCTTCGGCAGGGATTGGGTGACGGGGGCGTCAATGGACATGGTGGACCTGTTCGTCGGAGTCGCCGGAACGACGCGGCGGGCGAGAGACGAGCGCGTCGATGATGTCGACGTACGAGTGCTCGGCGATGCGAAAGCGTTTGACCGACTGCCGGTACAGGGTGAGCCCGGCGATCGTGTCGAGAAGGACGTCATGGTGGACGTCGTCGGGGAGCTCGCCTCGGGCGATGGCGCGGTCGATGATCTCGATCCCCTGCGCTCTGCGGTGCTGGAAGAACCCGTCCCAGAGGGCCGGGAAGACGTCAGGCTCGAACATCGCGCGTAGCCCATGGCTCTGTTCGGGCGAGAGCTCCTGGTTTCGCTGGTTCTGCAGCGCGTGCTCGAGCAGGTCGGCGCGCACGTTGCCGGAGTCGGGCATCGTGCCGATCGTGACCTGCGACTGCAGCACGGCTGCGACCAGCGCTCCCTTGTCGGCGTAGCGCCGGTAGATCGCGGTCTTGCCACATCCGGCGGCCTTCGCGACCTGCTCCATGCTCAGTGCCGCGTAGCCCCGTTCGCCGAGAAGCGCTCCGGCACTCTCCAGGATGCGGCGGGTGAGGTCCTCGTCGGTCGGGCGGCCGGCGCGCTCAGAACTGGTCGACGTCATGCCAGAAACGATACGGTACGACGTGTTTCGTAAGTGTTACAGATGGATCACAATGAGAGCGCGGCGTTCCGGCGGTGCGTGGCATCGCACATCGTTGGATCCGATCGCCGCTCCCCGCGCGGGGAGATCCTCCTACGCCGCAGTATGCCCGGAAGCTGCTGCGGCTGCGGCTGCGCGCCGAGCGATCCACAAAATCCCCGCGGCCGCCGCGAGGAAGATCGCAGCGAGCATCGCCCAGCCCGCGAAGCCGAAGCTGATCGCTGTGGCGTTGACGACCATCGGAGAGGCGAGCGCCCCGAGCGAGAACCCCATGCCGAACACACCCTGGTAGGCGCCCGCACGCACGGGATCGGCCAGTTCGAAACTCAGGCCCCAGGCTCCGGCCTGCGACAGGATCTCTGCGAACGTATGCGCGACCATCGCGGCGATCAGCACCGCGATCGCAGCCCAGGTGGGCAGCCCCGCGGCGAGTGCGTAGATGAAGCACGCGGCCGCCATGAGCCAACCGGCGATCATCGTGACCCGACCGGCGACGCGGATATCGTGCGTGCCTCGGGACACGCGCACCTGGAACAGCACGACGAGGGCGGTGTTGAGGATTAGAAGCACGGACACGATGATGGTGGGTGCGTTCGTCTCCTGGGTGATCCAAAGCGGCACGCCGAGTTCGGCGACACCGAACTGCATCCCGAACACGGCGGAGAGGACGGTCAGCAGCAGGTAACGCGGATCCCGCCACGGCGAGCGGCGCCGCCAATCGCTGCGCTCCCGCTGCACCACCGTATCGATGGATCCTGTGGTGGTTCGAAGCGGAGCGGCGCTGCGCTTGGGGGCATCCGCGGAAGAGGGAATACGCAGCAATGGCAGTGCACCGATCGCGCAGAGCGCGCCGGCCAAGAGGATCACGCTCCGGTAGGCCGGTGCGGTGCCGAGCGCGAGCGCGATAGCGGCGATCCCCGAGCCGAGGGCGATAGACAGGTTCGTAACCGTGCGCAGCACAGCGCGAGCGTGCACACGGCGTTCCGGGGCGAGACCGCGGGCGATGATCGCCGATCGCGCCGTGTGCCCGACAGAGTCGAAGAATCCGGACAGGCTCGCCAGCACGAGCGCGGAGACGAAGTCGCCCGCGAGAGCGTACGACGCCAGCAGCAGCCCGCCGAGCGTCTCGCAGACGAAGGCGATCCGACGCGCGCTCCAGCGATCCGCGAGCCATCCGCCGACCAACGACGCGACGACCCCGAACGCACTCGATACGGCCAACACGACGGCGGCTTCGCCCGCACCCAACCCGAGGATCTGCGTGAAGAAGAGCACTGTGACGGTGAGGAAGACGCCGCGCCCGATGCGGGACACCGCGGTGGCGGTGACGAGCGCGCGGAGCACGGGATCACTCATCGAGGCGGTGAGGCGGTGCCACAGCCCCTGACGTACGGGGGCCGGTCCTGCAGAGCTCATCATTCGATCCTCCCACGCGTCACCTCAGCTCCGTGCCACTTGGCGGTGACGCGCGCGGGCCCGTCCGACGGGCTCAGCCCCGCGCTGCTGACATCTTGATGATCGTGATGCCGCCCGCGTCCTCAAGTTCGTCGAAGCGCACCGCGTCCGCCATTGTCACCGCGCCTCGCAGGCCCCGTTCCACGAGTCGGGTCGCCGCGATGGCAGCGAGTCGACCCGTCGCACCGGACTGCCCCTCGCCTGCGCCCGCGAGCGTCCGTCCCGACCCTCTCGCCACGGCGGTGACACTCCATGCCTCTCCCCCAACGTGCGGCGCGTGGCGCAGCAGCGGAGCCAACGCCGGAACAGCACCGACCAATCGCAGCGCCGCGGTCGCGAGTTGACTGTCCAGCGCGAGCCAGCTCCGAACGTCGATCCCGAGAGGACGCCCGACGAGCAGATCATCGGGAAAGTCCGCCCGCAGGTGCTCGCGCAACGTGCCGTCCAGGAGCGGGAGCTTCCGTCGTGAGCGCAGATTGGCGATCGGATGCGCCTCGGGTGCGGCGTACACGTTTTCGCCAGCGAGCCGCGTCGTCCATTCCACCGCTGCCGGACCGTGTGCTTCGCCGGCACCCAGCATCACCGCGACGTCGAACTCTTCCCCAGGCTGCGGATCGAGGGCGTGAAGGAGGACCGTGCTGAGCCCGGGAGCAATCCCCGCGCCCAGCAGGACCGTGCCGCCGTCCGGAACCCCAGCTGCAAGGCGCTCGAGGTGCGTCGCCGTGGCCGAGACGTCCACGAGTGGCGTCGCGCCGACTGCTGCCTGCACAGCGGCGGTCTCGAGTCCGCTGGCGTCGACGACCACGTCGACTCGCGCGGCCTCACGTGCCAGCCGCGCGAGTCCCGCCGAGGTCGTCGCGTCGATCGCGACGCCATCCTCTGGTGCTTGCCGACCGGCGCCGATGACCTCGTGCCCGCTGCGGCGCAGCCGGCTCGACGCGGCAGAGCCGACCGCTCCGCGTGCACCCAGGACGAGCGCCCTCATCGGCCCTGCTCCGATGAATCGGCGACGGAGAGCGGGGCAGAGCACGCCGCATTCACCACGTCACGCGAGACTCCGCGCCTGCGCTGCACCGCCTTCGCCAGCGTCGGAACACCCCAGAAAACCGCGAGAGGGACGACCACCGTGATGGTCAGAGCCGTGCGGAGCGGATCAGGCCACTCCGCGGTGAGTGGAGCAGTGACCGCCGAGACGATCAGCACCAGCGGGAGGATCACTGTCCAGGTGATCAGTGCTTGCACGGGGCGAGAGAGGGGGCGCATAAGAAATCCAAACGTTTAGTTGGATTTCAACGCTAGAGGCGATCGTCAGAAATTGCAACTAAACGGTTGGATTCGTTAGGCTGGGTGCATGTCATGGGATACGGAGGCCACGCGTCGCAAGCTCCTGGAGGCTGCCACGATCCAGTTCGCTCGCGCCGGACTGGCCGGCGCCCGCGTGGACACGATCTCCCGCGAGGCTGGGGTCAACAAGGAGCGCATCTACCAGTACTTCGGCGACAAGGCCGGGCTCTTCGCTGCCGTCCTCGCCGCCGAGGTCGATCACCTTCTCGACGGCGTTTCGGTGACGGGTAGCGGTGCAGATGCGCTGGGTCATCTCGCCGGAGCACTGTACGACAGCACCGCGAAACACCCCAACCTCCCCCGCCTCCTGGCCTGGGAGAGCCTGGAGCTCGCCGAACCCGTATCCGCCGACGGCCGCGCCGAAAATTGCGCGAGCATGGTCACGGCATTAGATGCCGCGCTGCCGAACCATGACCGCGCGCAGGCGGCTCACCTTCTCGTGAGTGTGATCACGCTCGCGCTCGCCGATCGTTGCCTGCCTCACCTCACCTCACTCGTGGCACCGGGCAGTGATGCATCGAATCGTCGAGCAGCCGTGATCGCTCAGGCGCGAGCGTTGGCTACTGTCGAAGGCTGAGCCGTGGGGCGAGTGCTGCAGGCGAGCGCCTCACATGGCTCTCCCCTTCAGCACGATGCTGGGAGCGTAGGCCGTCGCGTTCTCACCAGCACCGTGGAGGATGCAACAGCCTGGATGGTCTGCGATGCCGGAAGAGAGACGCGATCAGCCGCCCGGGCCAGACGGGTCGATCGGCGCGCCGTCTCCGTGCTCGGGAAGGTCTCCGCGCTCGACAGGCGACCCTGACGGCAGTTGGGGTGCATCGGAGAAGAGCAGCTCGAGTTCAGCGACCGATGGAACGTGCACTGCCTGCGCCGCTGCCCGCAGGTCACCGGCCGGAGCGCCGCGGCCACTCACACGAATGAGCACCGCGCCACGGACCGCGACATACTCGTGCACGTCACCCGCCGTCCGATGCCAAAGTCCGTCGTCGTCCTCTTCGCAGATCACGGCAGCGTCATATGCCTCGAGCAGCGGAGTCTCCGCGCAGCAAGGCGTGGAGGCGCACGACGCGATCCTACCCGGAGAGCCGGGCCGTGCTCCATGGCACAGGAGCATGATCCTCACACTGTCGCCGACCCGCAAGGTCGTCACGTAATCCTCCTCGAACCTGTGTTCCCCTCAATTTCGCAATGAACTTACGCGTGATAAGAACAAACATTCAATGAAGGGCGGGAAGATGGGAACATATCTTAAAGAGGGATGATCAGATGCGAGTGATTCGCTGGGCAACGAACGGTGGACAGGTCTTCACTGTCGGCCAGGAGTTCATCAAGTACGAAACCAGCCCCGCCCAGGCGCAGACGATGGCTTCCATCCTCAACGGCGGTCCCATCATCGACGTCAACCACGAGGGCTTCAACGCCATTCAGCTCTCGATGGGCATCCCGTGGACCGGCGTCCAGATGGCGACGCAGGGCAAGGGCTACAGGCCGGACGGCGTTCGCGTCACCACCAGCGGGAACATCTGGTCTCGCGTCATGGAGATCAAGAACAAGTAACCCGGCCTGACTGAGCTGAACTCCCCCGCACCGAACAGTTCGGTGCGGGGGAGTTTCGGTCGCTGCCGCGCTCGTCGCACGCCTGCCAAATCAGAAAACCCCCGGAAAACCGGGGGTCTTGATCTGTAGCAGGAGCGGGGCTTGAACCCGCGACCTCACGATTAGGTGCACGGTGGATTCGGGGGTTCTCAGCGCATATCAATAGGTATCGCTCCCCATGCAAATACTGGGCAGCACGCATCAGGAGGTATCACTAGAGATCAGCCAATGTGCGGGGTAAATGCGGGGTCTCCAATGTGTCCCACGAGGTGCGCTCTGCGAGACTCGCTGCATGAGCTTCGTAGATGCGCGCCATCCAGTGCCGGCTGATGAGGGTAGCGACTGGCTGTATCGCGACCCGAAGAAGGATCGCTGGCTCAGAGTGGAACTGCTAATCGTGACGGACGGCGCGCACCGTGTGAAAATCCAGCACCTCGACCGGGACATGAAGAGCGCCGCAGAATGGGTGCCAATCGGGCGATGCAAGGTGCCGTGGAAGCTGCGTGAGGACTACTTCGCCACCGAGGAGGCATGGGCGCGGTGCCGATCCCACCAGCCCGAAGACGCCGCGATGACGGAAGCAGCACAGAGTATCTTCCTGGACATCGTTCCGGGGGACGTGGCTTTCCCGGATACCGCGATGGCTGGTGTGCTGGAGATCTACGATCCTGAGCTGCTCGCGGAGATGACCGGTATGCCTGTCGAGGCCTTCAGCGAGCACCCTGACGCGTTCGTACATCACCAGTTGAATGCGCCATGGCCGACCATGCTGGAAGTGGTGAAGGTGCTGGCGAGGCGCTACCCGGAGAAGCTTCTGTCTCGACTGTCAGAGCACAAGCGGGAGGTTGACGAGCGGGAGAAGGAGCGGCTGGAACAGGGCGATCCTTGGTACGTGGATGAAGCCAAAGACGGCAACCGATTCGCGGGCCGCATCATCGGCTTCCAGCAGCGGAATGACCGAGCCATGAGGCTAATCGCCGGGTGGGTTGGGCACACGGATGATGGGCTCGCTGAGCGTCACATCGCTCTCCGGGACCAGCACGTTGAACTCGTGCTCGCCGTGCTTCCCGTGTTCGACCAACTGCGAATGCTTCGCACGAAGAAGGCAGATGCACTGATCGCTGAGCTTCGGGAGCTGATTGAGCGACCGATGCCCTGAACCGCACGCAAGCCGATGCTCCCCTCTGAGGCGACCGCGCTCGGTATGGCCATTGAAGAGATGGAGAAGCCGGCCGCAATGGAGCGCATGCGCGAAGGGCGCAACCAGTACTCGGAGCCCTGTGTTCCCGAGAACACAGGGCAGGCGCAGAGGTCGCGGGATATCGCCGCTGAGGCGGTGGGTATGTCTGGTCCGTCGTTCTCCCGCATGAAGACGATCGTCACGGTTGCGGAGAACGAGGATGAGTCAGATGACTTGTGCTCAACTCTGAGCGAAAGCCCCCGGAGATTGCGTTTGAAACGCGGACCTGCGGCGAATTAGCGTTAGACCTGACCGACGCCAATCACGAAGCCATTTGGTCAGGTCTAGCGACAGCTCGGATTCCGAATCGGATCACGGATTGTTCTAACCCGACTAGAACAATCGGTGTAGCAATGCTGTGTCTATCGGGGCGTCAAAGCGGCCCGAGGTCTTCGTCGGGGAGTTCGTTGATGAACCGGATCGCCTCGTCCATGGGAACCACCATCCTGGTTCCCGAGTAGCGGGGCGTGAGGTCTCCATTCCTGACATGCTTGTAGAGCTGGTCATCTGACACGCCCATCGCTGCGGCGAGTTCGGCAATAGTCAACGCTAAGCGTGGGATGTTCAGGCGCTCCTCTAGCTCAGAACGGACCACCTTTCGGATGCGTTCGATGTCCGTGATTGGGAGACGCGTCATCGGAACACGAGTGGGGCCGTCTTGGTCAGGCGGCGATGGAAGGAATTCCGTACCTCCCCGGAACTGGGGATGCGTCTCGTACCACGCTTCGCGTTCCTCCCACAGGCAGGGCAATCGTGCTCGATGTGTCCAGAACTGTTCACCCGTGTCGAGACGGCGCACCATGATCGAAGACTCGTAGGGCGGGCTGGCGTTCAGGATCAGCACAGGGGCCAACGGGCCACGCGCAACGCGGGTCTTGTACGCCCACTGCTCGCCATTGGCGATTCCAAGTGCCTTCGGCATGGCGCAACGGTAGCTGCTGAGTCCACGCGGGGTAGCGAACATGACCAATGCCTCAGGCATGAATGATCGAGGTTCACCACAAATGACACGTCATCGTTCATCTTTGACCAACATGATCATCACCGGCCGGGGAGGATGTTACGTCCGGTCGTGGCGGGAGTCAGCCATCGCCCTTCTGATGTCTGAGGCTCCGCGTATCCTGACGCCCATGCACGAACTCATCGACCTCAACGAGATCACCGACCGATCGTCAGGTGACCCTCTCATTCAGTGGCAGTGCGCATGCGGACGAAAGGGCTCAGGTGCGCGCACTCAGCAGGAAGCTGTGAAGGGGTTCCGCCGTCACGCAGGCGTCAGACGCACGACGCGCACTGCTACATCACGGCGAAACACAAACCTCCTCGGATGGTGACCATCATCGTGAAGGGGGGCATTCAGACGGGACGGCACCACACGCAGTTCGTCGCCAGTTGGCGTGGAGCGCTCCAAGCCAATAGCCTGACCAGATGCACGTCTTCATTGACGACTCTGGGGACCCTGGATTCGACTTCGCTGGTGGCTCGACTCGCTATTTAGTGATGGCCGCGTGCGTATTTGCGGAACCGCTTCACATCGAACACGCAGCGGACTGCATCCGCGAATGCGCGCAGAGAAATCGCATGCGACGCGAGTTCAAGTACAGCAAGACCCGTGACAGAATCCGCACCTGCTTCTTCGAGTGCACCGACCGCGCAACCTACTCAGTCAGATCGATCGTCATCGACAAGACGCGAATCTGGAGCCGGCATCTTCGAGAGAACCCCAGCGACCTCAAGAGCTACGCGATTAAGCAGCTGCTGACCCACAACGCCGGCACTATCCGGCAAGCGAAGGTAGTTGTCGACGGTCAGGACTCCCGTCCATTCAACATGACCGACCGGCGTTACTTCCAGGCAAACGTCAATCGAGACGCACCGGGCACGGTACGCGCAGTTGAGTTCGCGAACTCGGCGCAGAGCCTGCCCGTCCAACTCGCAGACATGACTGCTGGAGCGATACACCGGTTCGTGCGCGAGGATGAAAAGCACAACGCCGCTCACTTCGAGGTGTTTCGGCATCGAACGTGGGCGCGCGCCGGAGGGAGCATGTGGCGATTCGCCTAAACAGAGGCGGCCCGCGTCCTAGCCCCGTTTGTCGGGGGCACGCGCACCAGGAAGGGTGACTATTCGGACAGCGGGCCTCTGTGCTCTACAGACTACCAGGAAAAAGTATAGGGGGGGGTTGACTTTTCCTCCCGTTGCTCGCCGGCTATAGCTTGGCGCGACACTTCCGCGTGGGGGTCTCCTGCGGTGGAAGATCCGCGCTATGACTGGGATCGCGCTAAAAAACGGACCTTCGCGCACGCACAATCTGAGTGGCTATCCCCGGCGGTCCGGTGGGGTGAGAGAGGAGTACCCCGCACCCCCCTTGACGGGGAACAGGCCCGGAGTCATCAGCCTGTTCCCCATCTTGGTTGTGGTGCTGCGCGGTCAGTCGTTGGTGAAGGCGCTGGTCACTGCGGCATCCACGTTGGCCTGCTCACTGATGCTGCTCATGCGCGTGCTCTCGTCGTTCGCGGGTGCTGCCCAGAACACCTGAGCGGTGGTGCGTTCGGGTGCGGTGGGGAGGGAGCCTTCGATGAGTTCCGCGTTCTCGTCTCGGATCATCGTGGCGAGGACGCTGCGTGAGTGCGTGCGGGTGGTGAGCGTGTCGCCGGCCTGGTGCCCGCCGATGTCTCGGGTGAGCTTCACGGTGGCGTGCTCCGTGTGCGTGTCGTCGCGCTGGTCGTGGCGTTCGATGCTGTCGGGTGCGAACCAGTCGCTCAGGTGACTGGTGTTCGCGCGTACGATGCCGCGGATGTAGTTGTCGGGCTGGGTGAGGGTGCTGACTCGTCCGGCCCCAATGGCGATTTCGGATGTGCCGCGGATGGTGATGTCGTCCTGGTTCACGGTGAGGCCGGTGTCGGGTACTCCGAGGGCGCGGAGCCGGTTGGCCCATGCGTGGATGGCGGTGTTGCGTCGGTCGTTCTCTGCTCGGAATCGGATGATGGCCTGTGCGAGTTCTGCGGCTGCTGTTGTGAGGCCGGTGGTGGCGAGGTCGGGGTCTTCGAGGAGTTCTGCGATGGCGTCTGCGATGGTGTTTGCGGGTGCGAGCGCGTTGAGTTCGGCTTCCGCGGCTGTTCGGCTGGCGTCTGCTCGGAGTCGGGCGAGGTTGACGTTGTTCGTGTGGTTCGCGAGTCCGTCCGCGCTGAGGTTGCCTGCGAGTGCTGCGCTTGCGATGGCGTCTGTGTTCGCTTCGAGTTCTGCGAGTTCGGCGGCGGCGGTTGTTGCTGCGTCCGACTTCGGGGAGCGGAGGTTGATGGTGTGCTTGGTAGCCATTGAGTTGTTCCTTACTGCTTCGTAGGTTGTGCTGTGGTTGCCGAGGTCGGCGTGAAGCGAGAGGCCGCGTTTCAAACGCGGCCTCTCGTGGGGCGTGGGGTTACGCGCTCCGCACGGCGGTTGCAGCGCGTTCAGCGGAGATGCGTTCGACATCTCCGGGTGTAATGCCTTGCGGGAGTACGAAGGTCTGGCTGACTGAGACGTTCTTGGTCTCGCCACTGGGGCCGAGGACACCGAGCTTCTGCCCCGCATCCATCCACACACCCACGTTCCGGTCCCGAGACGACGGACGACCCGAGATGTACGCCTCCCACGGAACACCCATCTCCGCCTCAGCGAACTTATGAATGCCACCCTGGACGCCCTTGTAAACGCCAGACGGGAACCCGCCATCAGCGAACGCTTCAAGGATTCCACCGTCGTAGAAGGTGCCCATGCGTCCGCTACCTGACGTGTCGCCGTTCAGGTCGGGGAGGGTGGCACGGTAGTTGATCACTCCGGCGAGGGTGCCGTAGTTCGCAATGAAGTCGTCCAGCGTCCACCGGGCCTGTTCGGTCTGAGCGATCAGCTCGAACTCCTTCTCACCCGGGATGCCGTAGATCTCATCCGCGAGCTTCGCGGCCTCCTCTGCGGACCCGGTGAGTTCGGTGGCGTAGTCGATGAGCTTCTGACGGCCCTCTTCCATGCGCTGCCGCAGCCCATCAGTGCTGCCGTCGAGCTGGTACTGAGCGCCCGCCGCATCCCATGAGGTGCGCGCCAGATCGACCAGCATCTCCATGTTCCTCGCCCCGGCATCCGTGCTCGCGTCCAGCCCGTACCCGTACCCCTCAGCCCCGTCATGTACCTGTTGCATGCGCTCTTCAACGCCACGCAGCGCGTCCTGATACTTGATGTTCTGCGAGATCGCGTCCTGGCCCACACCGTTCGCCTTGTTGAGCGTGTCGAGCAGGTTGTTGAGTTCCGAGCTGAGCGCACTCGCCGCGTCGGACTCATCGATGTACGCCTGAGCGGCGGACTTGGATGCATCGGTGGCTTCGCCGGTTGCCTCTGTGAGCTTGGCGTCAGCGGCAGCCTTCTGCTCAGCCATCCGCTTCGCTTCCTCGATGGAGTCAGCTTCACCCTTCACACCGTCACGGATCTGCTGAGCGGCGAGAAGCTGTTCCCGTCGCTGCGGGCTCTTGCTGCCCGAGTACGCCATGTACTCCTCTGTCGCGGCCTGCACCTGAGCGATAGCGTCAGCGTTGCCCAGTGCCGCCTCGGTGACGAGATCCAGCCCGAGACCGAGCTTCTCGGCGGCGTCGTAGGCGGACTTCCCACCGTAGGAGCCCAGGGCAGACTGGGCGGCGAGTGCGGCCTTCACCTGGTCACGCGTCGCGGAGGTGACACGACGGGTGCCGTCCTCCAGCGTCGCCATGTAGTCCTCAGCCTTCTGACGCCCCTCGGCCTGCGCGTTGGCGAGGCTGAGCACAACCCCAGCGACCGCGGCAAGTGCGACGGTGATCCCACCACCCACGAGCGTGACGCGGCTGAAGCTCGTGTTCATCGCCGTCAGCGCCTGCCGGAACTCCACGATCTTCGGAATCGCGAGCAAGCTCGCTCCACCGACGCCCGCGATCAGGCCGACCGCGGCACCCGATACCTGGATGAGCTGCTGCGCCCACTGAGGCAGCTCGTTGTACCCGTCCACGAGACCCGTGAGGCCCTGCACGAACTCGCGGAGCGGGCCGTCCACGCCGTCACCCATGACGATGAAAGCAGTGTCCAGAGCGCCCGTGAACGCCTCCCAATCACCCTTCAGATTGTCGAGGCGAGTCCGGGCAGTCTCCGTCGCGTACCCCTGCTCGTTGAGGCGCTTGATCCACGCGAGCATGCCCTTCTCGCCCTCGCTGTAGAGGACATTGGCACCACGCACCGCGTCAGACCCGAACATGACCGCCATGGCCGCGTTACGCGCCTCCGGGGTCAGATCCTTCATCCGCTCCTTCAACTGGCCGGAGAAGTTCGCGAGCCCTACAAACTGGCCGTTCGCGTCATACGCGGAGATGCCGAGTTCCTTGAACTTGTCCGCTGCCTCCTTCGACTGCGGAGTGAGGCGCTGAAGCATCGTCTTCAACGACGTACCCGCATCCGAGCCCAGGAGACCCTGAGACGCGAACGCAGACAGTGCCGCGGTCGTCTCCTCGATCGACAGCCCTGTGGCCGCTGCAACCTGACCGCCCTGGGCGAGCGCCTGTGACAGGTCCGAAACGTCACCCATCGCCTTGCCCGCACCCGCGGCGAGAAGGTCAGCGACATGCGCCATGTCGGATCCTTCAAGCTTGAACGTCTTCAACGCGACCGCCGCGATACCCGCAGCGTCAGCAACACCAAGACCACCCGCAGCGGCGAGGTCGAGGGCACCGTCAAGGCCACCGCCGAGGATGTCCTTCGCGTCAACACCGGCCTTCGCCATCTCCTCGATAGCGTTCGCGGACTCCGTAGCAGAGAACACCGTCGCAGCGCCCGCATCCAGTGCCGCCTGACGCAGATCGGTGAAGTTCTCCACCGCATCCGCACCCGTCGCCTTCACAAACGACATCGCCTGGTTGAAGTCCGACGCCTTCGCAACCGCGATGGTTGCGATAGCAGCGATGCCACCACCTGCCGCGATGCCGGCCTTCCCGAGCGTGTCGAAGACCTTCTTCTGAGCGTCGAGCTTGCTCAGCGCCTCACCGACTTCACTGGTCTTCGAGGCGGCTTCATCCATGCTCTTGATGTAGTCCGCGACTTGTGCGGTCAGACGCACTTTCGTGATTCGTTCAGCCATCGTTTCGTTCCTTCCTCGCGCGATCCAGTGCGCGCGTCGGTTCAAGCACCTGCATTCCCCACAGAGCCGTGGAGATCAGCTCGCGCCCCTTGCCGTCCAGGACGCCAAG
This sequence comes from Microbacterium sp. ZW T5_56, assembly GCF_044987425.1. Taxonomy (NCBI): domain Bacteria; kingdom Bacillati; phylum Actinomycetota; class Actinomycetes; order Micrococcales; family Microbacteriaceae; genus Microbacterium; species Microbacterium sp. ZW T5_56. The sequence continues at coordinate 43,790 of NZ_JBJDRI010000014.1, forward strand.
CATCTCCACCCACAGGTCCGAGCTGACTTCCTCGCCGCCGACCAGCACATGGTCCGTGGGGAAGTCGCGCGGAAGGGTGGCGCGGTTGAAGCCGGCCGTCTCATCGCGGACGACGTTGGCTCGCGGCGGGTGGTGATCGACAATGTCGCACCAGTCCTCGCCCGTGAGCGCTGAGAACGCAACCACGATCTCTTCACCACCGAGCAGCACAGGAACCTCAGTACCCGCGGCCTTCACGGCCTTTCGTTGCGCCTCGATCAGACCGCGAATGCGCGCCGACTCTGTCTTCTCCGCGGGCGGCTCAACGGCAACCGCCTGAGCTTCTGACTGGGCCTTCTTCACCTCTGCGATGAGTGATTCGATTCGGCTCATGGAGCCTCCTTTCAAAACCAAACGGCCCGACCAACACGTGACGTGCTGCGGTCGGGCCGTTTGGAAAAAAATGTCGGGGAGAGATGAGCGCAAAACCCGGAGGTCTTTCCGGGGTGGATGCTGACCCTTCTCCCCCCAGGGGGTCAGAGTGTGTCGGTGAAGAGTGATGCTGCGAACTCGCGCACGTCGCTGTCCTTGGGCTTGCCGGTGGTGCGGGCGTCGCCTTCACGTGTCGCGACGTTGCCGTTGATGGTGACCCCTGCGAGGCGTGTTGCCTGGGCGGTGAGGGTGGCTTCGTCGGTTCCGGTCAGGAGCACCTGTGCGTCTTCGTCTGAGAGGCCGTGTGCGTGCTGGATGCGCTGGACGAGGAGCTGGTGCTGGGCGTGGGCGAGCTGTGCTTCGAGGTCCGTGATGCGGGAGCTGGTGCTGCCGTCGTCGTGGCTCGTGCTGTTGTTCTGAAGGTCAGCGAGGCGTGCGTTCGCTTCCTTCGCTCGGTCTTCCCACTTGCGTGCGTGTCCCTTCCACTCTTCGATGGTGCTGAGCGGGTCGGGGGCGTCGGTGGTGGTGTTCGTGGTGTCGGTCATGTGTTGTCCTTTCGTCACGCGAAGTAGTTGAGCCCGCGGCCGAACTGGTCGCGGATGGTGCGGAGCTTGTCGAGATCGTTGGCGACCTGTGCTTCGGAGGGGCGAGCGGCCTGGAATGCTCGGACTGCTTCGGTCCAGTTGTTGCGGTGAGCCTTGCGGAACACTGCGGACGCAAGGGTGTGGTCGTTGTTGCGGAGTGCGCGGGTCATGACTTCGTTGGCCCGGTCCGCGGTGGTGATGGCTTCTGCACGGTCTTGTGCGTCGCGGAACACGATCAGGTTCTCTGGGCCGAAGCCACGAAACCCGTCGAGTCGGACTTCGAGCTTGGCGATTGCGTCGCGGATGATCTGGGTCTCCTGGTCGCGGAGGGTCTTCATCGCGGCTTTCTTGTTCTCGTTGTTCTCTGCGTGCTGGTTCGCACGGCCACGGTCGCTGAGGTCGGGGTCCGCGTCGATCTCAGCGGCGATGTTCGCGTACCGCTGGTTGGTGCGCTTGGCGTTCTCCCGGTTGACGAGGATCTTGGATGCCACGTCGAGGAGGTCGGGGGAGTCGTTCTCGCGGATGGTGAAGTTGTCATCGAGTCGTACGTGAAGGGCCATGTGGTCACCTCTCGTGTCAGGCCGGGCGTCTGCCGGCGAGGTACTGTTCTGCGTCCTCGGTTCGGATGAGCCATGCGCGGTCGTGTTTCTGCGCTTGGAGGAGGTTGCTGTTGATGTGGTTGCGGATGGTGTGTGGGTCCACTCCTGCGCGTTTCGCGAGGGTCTTTGTGGTCACGTATCCCGCTATCTCAGGTTTTCGGGTTTCCGGTGTTTCCTCGGGGCTCTGTCCGGCTGAGGTACTGAGGTACGCCATGCGGGTGAGTTGGATGTCCATGAGGAGTTGGTAGAGGCGTTCGGATTTGCCTCGGGCGTTGATGCGTAGCTGGTCGAGGTTCGCGGCTTGGCTGAGCATTGCTGCCGCGGGGCCGTCGAGGATGACGGCGTTCGCGATGCGGCGCGTCATGTGTTCTCTCCCTTCTCGTCTGGGCGGTTGGTGTTGGCGAGGCGGTCTACATTTCGACGCCTCATTCGAGGAGGCGTCAGAAAGGAACGACCGTGAATGGTCAATCGGTTTGTTGGCGTGTGCTGAAGCTCGTGGAGTTCGCTGTTCGGGTTCTGCGGGTAGTGGTGCGTTGTGCAGATGTGATCGCGACTGTGGGGACGTAGCCGCGAACGGTTGCCGGGGGGAGAAGAATGGTTCGCCCCGGCAACCGTCCGGCTGGCATGCTTGTGGCCATGCACAAGCTCGGATACATGACGGCGGTCGGGGCGCTCGTCCTCGCACTCACCGCATGCAGTGGCGGCACGGAGCCAGAAGCCAACGCAGGCACCGCAGACGCAACACCCATCACCATCGCAGAGCCGACAACAGAAGCCTCCACCGCAACGGAGACGGTTCCTCCGCTCGTAGCTGAGACGCCCAGTGCCGCCACCGCGGATGCCGACTACCTTGCCTTTGTGCGTGGCGACCTGGTCCCGAATACCGGCATCCGAAACGCGACAGATGAGCAGCTCATTGCAGCGGGGCATGATGCTTGTGATCAGATCTGGGCGGGAGCCGCCGCTGGGGACTTGCGACTGGTTGAAGGCGAAGAACCGCAACCAAGCGGGTACTTCGCAGATTCCGGATCGATAGTGACCGGCGCATTGAACTTCTACTGCCGGGAGCTCATCGGTTCCTAGCTCACAGGACTACTCGGCTGAGGTTTCCCGAGCCGTCCGAGTAGACAGTGCCCACCGTGGCGTTGTTGGCGTTCGCCCGCGGGATCGTGGGGAGTCCACCGAACTGGAATGCACCGGGTGAGTTCTGCATAATGATGCTCTTGCCGCCCGCGGTGACGATGCTGATCCCTGATGTGTTGAACACGATCTGGTGACCGTGGGCGCTGAGGTTCACACCTGTGCCTGTGACTACGATCTTCAGGTTCCCGACCTTGATCACACCACCCGAATCTGACGGGTCGATCACGACGTTCCCGGATGTGATCTTGCCCCCGGTGCTGAGCACGAGATCTGCCATCAATGTGACGAGCGATCGAAGCGTGGTCTCCGCGGAAACGTCCAGCGTGTCGCGGAAGAACGCGGGACCATCCCAGTCGAAGGTGCCGTCTCCGTCGAGCAAGCCGCTCACTCGTTGCCGCCCGGTCACGTCGATGGCGGGTGCGCCACCGGGCACAGACTGAGCGGTGAGTCCCTGCGCGGATGCGATACGCAGGCCGCCACGAGTGACCGATGAGTACCCGATCGGTGCAGCGGACTCCACCCGACGCAACCGACGCTCAGTGGCCTTCTCCGGCGCTTCCCCTAGTCGCTTACGGTTCACCATCAAGCCACCTCCGCATCGCTGCTGGATACCGACAGTTCGTCCGGTGACGGGGATGGGCAGTCCGCGGTGTGGATCACATCGAGGGTGACGTGGTTGGGGCGAGGGTAGTGGATGGTGATGGTGGAGTTGCAGTGCGCGCATCCGTTGAGGGTGAAGCTGGGGATCTCGATGGTGGTTTCGTTGGTCATGAGTTGTCCTTTCGGTCGGGGGTGGCGCAGTCGGGGCAGAGGTTGGACCATTGCCCGTGTCGGCGGATGCTGACCCATCCGGTGTGTTCGGCTCGGTCGATGAGATCGAGGCGTTGTTCGTCGTATTGCTGTGGGAGTGTGCGCATGCATTTGTCGCAGGCGACGAGTCCGAGCATCGTCATGTGGTTCCTCTCGGTGGAATGGTGAGGGCCGGTCACCGTGGATGGTGACCGGCCCTGTTTCGGCGGTGGGTGGATGGTTGTTAGGTGCGCGTTTTGGCGTGCAGTATCGGGCAGGTGTCGTCGTGGAAGACCTGGATCGCGTAGACGCCGGGTGCGATCTCGACGGTGCGGGATTCGCTGGAGCAGTCCGGGCAGCGGGCGATGGATGCGAGTGCCGTGATGCGTTCCTCTGTTCCTGAGATAGGGGGACGGGAACGAGGAACACCCAACGCGCCCGTTCCGGGAACGTTCCCGGAACGCCGATCCTTGGCCTGTACCTGTTCCTGACCCCCTGTGTGAGGAACGGGGAACGCGCTCATGCTGCGACCTCCATCCCGGCGTTGCTCCGTGCTGTCTGCCATGCGGCCCACGCGAGTGAAGCCTTCTCCGTCCCCCACTTACACCGGCCTTTCACGTCCCGAACCGATGCCGGGGGCGGGGTCAGTTCAGACAGGATCCTCACGAGTTCTGTCACGTCCTCACCGCCCGTGTTGCCACTGACCCGCGGCTGCTCGTTCTCGCCGGGGGCATCGAGATACCAGGTGAGGGCACCTTCGCGATCAACGAGCCGGAAGCGTGCTGCGAGCGGTTCCTTCCCTCGTGGGGAGTTCGCTCGTAGTCCACCGTGCCGGTCCTTCAGTATCACGATCTCCGACTTGCCGCCCGCCCCCGGGGTGAACGCCTCATCGACCGTAATGCGAAGCATCGTGCCGGAGATTGCCCGCTTCTTCGCACCGGTCCCGGTCGCTCCGTAGCTGCGCGATTGCAACCCTTTCGCGAGGTGGTCGATGATGACGACACATGCGCCGGCCATGGCAAACGGCTTGATCGCGGCGGCGTGCACCCGCGTGAAGTCGTCCGGGTTGTTCGAGTTGGCCGCGTAGATCGGCAGAAGCTCGCCCACTGAGTCGATGAGCACGAACGAGGGCTGCCAGATCTTCGCGTCTTCGATGATGCCCGCTATCTCTGTCGGATCTTCGGGCTCGGTGTACCGGAAGCGTGCTGGGTCGGAAAGCACTTCGGGCTTAATGCCGAACGACAGCATTCGAGAGATCGTGGCTTCAGCGCCGTTGTGGTCGAGATCAACGAGTAGTACTGACCCTCCGACGAACATCTCGTCGGCCGCGATCGCCTGTGCAAGCAGCGTCTTACCCGACTCAGGGTCGCCCACGAAGGAGTTGACGTGCCCTCGGTAGATCAACCCCACGCCGTCTCGTCGCAGTCCGCACGTCGGTGCAGGCGGCTCGATCGGCCCGCGAGCTATCAGCTCTGCCACGTCGGTGTACAGCTTCGGCGTGTAGCCCTTGCCGGACGCCGTGGCGGGCATGGTTCTTGTTTCGGTCATTCGACCTCCGTCTGTATGTACTTGTGAATACCGGAGGGCGAGGAAGCGTCAGTTGCTTCCCCGCCCTCCCGCTCATGTCAGTTGCTGAGCAGATCCGCCCAGACCTGTTTGGTGGCCCACCGTGTCGGCAGTGAGCTGCACGTACGCGTCAGCGAGGTTCACGTGAGAGAGAGCGCACGGGTCAGAGAAGCGGCTGACGAGCAGCTTCACGACCCCACCAGGCTCCAGCCCGTCGAGCGCGGCCATGACCTGGCGAGCCTGCCCCGCCTCCCGCTGTCGAAGATCGATCTCCACACACGTGGTGAGGCGTCCGATACTCACGCGCCACCTCCGCGCAGAAGGGGATGAGGCTCGGCAGGTTCGTCCTTGCACACATCGCAGAGGAGTTCCACGATGCGTCCGTTCGCGAATCGGATGAGCCATGCCGCCAGGACCTCCAGGTAGTCCTCAACGGTGACCGGGACGGCTACGGAGCAGCGGGAGCAGACAGCGTACTCGCTCATGCATGCACCTCCTCGTCCGCGGCAGCCCCTGACGGAATCCCCTTATCCATGAGGTCCGCGATCTCTGTCAGGCTGGCTCCGAGGTCACGAATGCGCTGCACGAGTTCGCTCGGCGTCAAGCTGTGCCACCCTGCAGTGTCACCGGGCATGAACACCACGGGTCTGTCCGCCTTCACGGTGCCGTCCGGGTAGGCGATGATCCCGGCCTCGACCTCTACCTCACCGCGGATGATCCTTGGCGAGAGGTACAGCATGTCGTCCTCGAACTCTGTCTCTGTGACCTCCGCCCAGGACGGGATCAGGTCACGCACGGCAGGGTGCAGGTCGAGCCATGCGTTCGCTGCTTCACTGACTACCGATGCGCTCATGCGTGTAGTCTCCGGCTCCTCCGGTTCCTCACGGACCCATCCCGCCGCGGTGAAGTGCTCACGCAGCACATCGAGCGCGCTGGCCGGCTGGTTCAGGTCGAGATCCCGGATGTCACCGTTGGGTGTGATCCAGCGCTCCGTGCTGGACGCGGTGAGGGTGGTGGACGTAGAATCGTTCATGTTGATTCCTTCGTTAGCTTGATGGATTCATTCGCCCTGTCCGCCGGTTGCAGCCAGCGGCAGGGCATTTTTGTGAGCGCGGATCGTACGCCCGCTCTGAGACTTCGTGAAGTGAAACTCAGGGCCGATCACATCGAGTAGTGCCTTCGCATTGACGGTGAAGACAGTCGCGCCGGTCGCGTCCTTAACCGTGAAGTCACGACCGCGGACGCTTGCGAGGATGCGCCGCACGACCTCGTTTCCAACGGGGTCAGCGTACGGAAGCGTGCCCGACAGTGTTTCAGGGACCTCGCCACTGTTTCCAGTTAGGCGAGCTAGGGACGTTGTGCCCGTCATCCCGCGAGGGAGTCCAGCCATTCGAGAACATCCTGCTTTCGATAGCGAATTGCTCGGCCGATTCGGACGGACCTCGGCCCCTTGCCTTCGACGGACCACCGGGCCAGCGTCGGGATGGAAAACTGCGTGACCTCCGCGATCTCCTTCCGTGTGCTGAGGTCGGGGAGGTGTTCAAGCGTCGTATTCTGCATTCCGTCTACTCCTAGAGACTTGTTCTGATCAGCATTGCATGCTGACAGAAGCAAGCGTAGCACGGGTTGCGCTCCTGGGCATAGGATGTTTCTCATGACAACTGTTGATGAGTCGTTCGGTGCCTCCGTCGCCAAGGCCCGGACACTACGCGGGATGAGCCAGAAGGAGCTGTCGTCAGCGCTGGCTCAGCTCGGGATGAAGGTAGACGCGCCGGCCGTATCGCGGATTGAGAAGGGCCAGCGTTCGTTGCGTCTTACCGAGGCGACGACGGTAGCTACTGCCCTTGGGGTAGATCTCACAGACCTGCTGCAAGAACCCGGCACGATACAGGAGCGTGTGTACGCGGCCTACGACCAGATTGGAATGCGCACCACTGAACTTGCGCAGGCCGCTTCGAAGTTCGCCCAGTCAATTTTCCGCCTCTCCAACCTCATCGAAGGCGCTCCAGAGCAGCTGAACCTTTTGAAGGATGGCGACGCTGGAGCCCCCGCGACTGGACGCGAAGTTCCGGCATGGTACTCACGGTTGCTCCGGTCGAGGTATTGGGACCTGAAAAGGGAGCGCGTCTCGCAGGATCGCTTTGCGATCTACTCAGCCGATGACGACATTGATGGGGTGCGCGCCGCTATCCTCGCCGCAATTGAGCCCTCGCTCGTGACCGTACAGGAGCACATGGCGCTTGAAGACCAAGGCGTGGTTCCCCGGTCTCTTCTCGATGCGGTGTGGGTCGAGAACGTGCTGGGGGGTGGAGATGGCTCGCCCCAGAACCCCGATCAGTAGCCACGGCTCGATTCTTGTACAAGCCGTCGCATACGTGGATGGCGAAGCCGGAGCGCGCCGCCGCCTCATCGTCATCGATGACCCACCGCGGAAACACCCGCTCTGGCGCGCCCGTTCCCGGCACCGTTTCGATGATGGGCGTCTCCGCCAGGTAGAGCGAATGGGGACCAGCAAGGCCGCTGCGGAACACGCGCTGAAGTCTGCGCTCACGACGATAAAGGCCTCCAGCGGGTCCGACACGAAGCGCGAAACGCGCCTGCAGGATCTCGCTGACCGTTTCCTTACGTCGAAAGCCGACCGCGCCCCTCGCACGGTTGAGGCATACGCCCACAGCATCGACACCGTCATTAAGCCCCGCATCGGAGACATCACCATCGGGGAAGCGACGCCTGACCGGCTGCAACGGTTCCTCGATGCTGTACGTGTTGAGAAAGGCGCGGGGACTGCCAAGACTGCCCGCGCCGTGCTCTCCGGCATGATGGGGCTTGCGACGCGCTCAGACGCGATCCAACAGAACCCCGTGCGCGAACTCGAACGCATCACCAAGAAGGCCACTGGGGCCACGCCGATCCCCCTGAACGAACTGGGGCCGATTCTTGAGAAGGTTCGATCGGACGAGCGCTTGCGCGAACTAGACATGATCGATCTCGTGGAGTTTGTGGCGGGAACTGGAACCCGCATCAGTGAAGCCGTCGCCCTCGCGTGGGACGATGTGGACATAGCCGCTGGAACGGTCACGATCTGCGCCAACGTGGTCCGAGCCAAGGGCAAGGGGGTCATCCGGCAGGATCACTCGAAGACTGAAGCAGGCACGCGCACGATCACGCTTCCGAGCGTGCTCATCGGCGTCCTGGGCGATCGACGGCTGCACACCGGTCCCAACACGCACAACTTGGTCTTCCCGACCGCGCTCGGCAACATCCGCGATCCACGCAACACCGCGCGAGACTGGGCCGACGCTCGAAAGCGACTCGGGATCGCGGACTACACGTTCCACAGCTTCCGCAAGACCGTGGCCACAGCTCTCGACCAGGCCGGCCTCTCGCCTCGCGACGTTGCCGAGTACCTGGGGCACGCTGACCCATCGCTGACCATGGGTGTCTACATGTCGAAGACGGTCGGCGGCACTCGCGCATCTACCGCACTGGATGGCGTTCTCGGCTCGCGTTGAATGTGCGGGGTTTATGCGGGGTTGAGCGACACGACAGGAGCCCGAACGCAAGAAAACCCCCGATTGATCGGGGGTTTCTGTAGCAGGAGCGGGGCTTGAACCCGCGACCTCACGATTATGAGTCGTGCGCTCTCACCAACTGAGCTACCCTGCCGCACGGCATTTTCATGCCTTGAGCCCCGAGTCAGGATTGAACTGACGACCCCTTCCTTACCATGGAAGTGCTCTGCCACTGAGCTATCGGGGCGCTGTCACCCTCACCGGGGCAACTCATCCAGCGTACCAGATGATCGAGGCGGCGATTGAACACTCACTCCGTGTGAGAGCGCAGCCAAGCGATCGGATCGATGGTCTTTCCGTCGATGATGATCTCGAAGTGCATGTGTGCACCAAAGGACCGACCGGTGTTGCCCGTGAGGCCCAGCACGGTGCCCACGGTGACCTGGTCGCCGGCCTTCACGCGCAGCGAGCCGTACTGCATGTGCGCGTAGTGGCTCGTGACAATCTCGCCATCGATCTCGTGGTCGATGTAGACGTTCACGCCGTACGCGCCGCCGTTCTCGGTGGCGATGCGCACGGTGCCGTCGGCGATCGCCTGGACCGGCGATCCGTCACCCGGCTGGAAGTCGGCGCCCTCGTGCATACGCCCATCGCGCATGCCAAAACCGTCTCCCACAGGAACGCCGACGGCGAAGGGCCACTGAATCGGCGCGGAGACGTTGTTCACGAAGACCGACGACGAATAGTTGCGTATGCCGCTCTCCTGAGCGAGCTCAGCTCCCGAGATCGTGGAGTAGTTCTCGCTGCGCGCCAGATCATCGGTGAGCGCATCACCCGAGGCGACGAATGCCTGGATATCGCTCTTCGCGGTGGTCGGGCCGGAGCTGGCCACCGAGGCGACAGCCGAGCTTTCCCCGATCGACGGCGGCAGCGCCATTGCGACCACGAGAGCGGCTGCGGCACCCATAACACCGATCGAGGCGCCAGCTGTCGCAATGCGGCGAACGTTCCGACGCTTACGCGGCGCAACGTGCAGATAAGCCGGAAGGTCCGAAACCGTGGTGTCGGCGGCGCTCGACTCCTCGATGATCGACGTCACCTGGGTGTGCCCGGCCTCAGCGAAGACTCGCGATGCCTCGGCGAATGCATCACCATCGGGATCGGCAATGACATCGAACGTGTGCGCGGGGGGAACCGTCGGTGTGGCGGTCGTGCCGGCTGGACGAGCCTTCTGAGCACGACGCGCATCGCCGCGTCGCCCAGCGTGGGAGAGCGTGGGCTGATCGGTTTCGACAGTGGGCTCGATCGGCGCGACAGCGTTGTCGTCGGGAGCGATAGCGGCCGCTGCCAGGGTGACAGCGGCGGCGCGAGCTCGCAGTTCACGGCGCGTCAGGTGCGCACCAGAGTTGGTGGGAGCGGATTCGTCGCGGTCAGCTTCAGACACAACGCCGTCACCGGCTCGGGTGTGATCTATCGACAAGAACTCGTTACCTCAGGTTGGCCGCACAACCGCGACGCGTACAGATTCAGGGGGCGGATCGATTTCAACTGCGGGTCAGCAAAAGTAACGATCAGGTAAAGGCTACCCCCGTTCCGCTGAAAAAGCCATCCGAAGGGTGAACCCCGTTCAGGATCCAGCGCCTCACTCCCTCAGCGCGGCGACCACTCGATCATGGGCCGGCCGAGACCCGGCGACGATTCGTGGGCGCGCTCCCATGGTGTCGAGGAACGACACCGCTCCCCCAGCCTCGGTCACCAACAGAGCTCCTGCCGCGTGATCCCACGCCTTCAGATCACGTTCGGAATAGGCGTCGATACGCCCCGCAGCCACCGATGCCAGGTCGAGCGATGCGGCACCGAAGCGACGCAGATCGCGGGCGAACGGCAGGAGTCGCGCAATCTCCGCGAGATCCGCCGCATGCGTCGACCGGTCGTATCCGAAGCCTGTGGCCACCAGCTCGCCCGCGGCACTCGGCTCCGCAACCTGCAGGGCAACACTCGTGCCGTCCCCCACGTCCAATCGCGCTCCCGCACCGAGCGCCGCGCTGAACATCTCGTTGGTCGCTGGAGCGAAGACCGCGCCCGCCTGAGCGGTCCATTCACCCACGCGCGCGGGGCCGGACACCACGGCGATACTCACGGCCCAGAACGGCAGGCCCTGGGCATAGTTGACGGTACCGTCGATCGGGTCGACGATCCAGGTCAGTCCCTCAGCGGGAACGGGGTCGTACTCCTCGCCGATGATGCCGTCCGCGGGCCGCTCCCTCGCGAGCCGGTCACGGATGAGCCGTTCGACCTCACGGTCGGCCTCCGTGACGATGTCGGCCAGCGTGGACTTCGTCGCCGCGATGCGCACCCCCTCCGCGCGTCGGCGGGCGGCAAGCTCGCCGGCTTCGTGCGCGATGTCAACAGCCAGGTCACGAAGGTCAACGCTCATGCCGCCAGCCTAAACGGGGTCCCACCGCCCGCGACCCGGTCAGCGGCCGGCGACTCAGACGACAGTTTCCCCATAGCGCAAGGCCAGTCGTCGGAGGGCCGTTCAGGTCAATGGCAGACTGATCGAACTCCGACATGAAGGAGAGCAGCGATGAGTGACGATTCCGCGAACGCCTGGCGCCCTATCCTGGCGGCGATGGCCAATGATGCCGCCCGCGAGCTGTTCGCACATGTCGTGCTTCACGGCCACACAGGTGCGGTCGAGTTTCTGGAATCGCTCTCCCCGTCGCGAGCGAATCACGTGCGCTCGGCACTTCTCAGCGCCGGGATGGTGCGCGAGGACAGCGACGGGCAAATGCACGTCGAACCTGCGGCGTTCACGCGCGCGCTGCGTGCCGCGGCGACTCCGCCCGCTCGGACGGGCATCGAGCGATTCCTGACGGCCGACGGTGCCATCGCCACCTACCCTGCGAACCTCACAGAGCGCGGTGAGCTGCTTGCGCTCGTCGCTCGGACCTGCATGCGCGAGGATGAGGTGCTCTCGGAGGCGGAGCTCAACGAGAGGCTCGAGCGATTCTCTCCCGACGTGGCCGTGCTGAGACGGTATCTCGTCGACTACGGCGAGCTCGAGCGAACGCGAAGCGGATCGGAGTACGCCCGCGTCGCGACGATGCTCTGAGGGCTCCGGACACACACACCGACCATCGCACCGGCGCCGCGGCTCGACGGTGAGTACCGCAAGAGAGACGGGTCTGGCCTGTCATCGCAAGCAGTCGCACCTCCCGCGGACACATGGCCCTTGGTTTGATGTGGGGGCCTGCCGCAACCTATTCAATGCGAGGCCGCCGCTCGGCGCGAGCCTTTGGCCCAGCGATGTGATCTGGAGGAGCAACAGTTCTCGCGAACGCCTCACACCAACATCGGAAACAAAAAATGCCCCGGTCTCGGGGCATTTTTCAATCTGGTGGCGGGTGAGGGATTCGAACCCCCGTAGCTTACGCGTCTGATTTACAGTCAGATCCCTTTGGCCGCTTGGGAAACCCGCCAGGTGCGCACCCGACCAACTTGTACAGCCGACCAGAGGCGCGAGTATTGATACTACCGGACCATCGGCCCGACCAAAAATCGGCAGATCAGGAGCGGGTCTCAGGTATCGATGCGGTGCGCCTCATCACCCTCGTTCGCGCGAGGTAGGCGCAGCAGCGCACCCTCCGCCCGACACGTCGCTGCGGCCACATCCATGGCCTCAGCGAGGGCTTGTTCCCATCCCGTGGCATCACGGGCGGATTCGAGCAGCAGCGCCCGCACCATCGTCGCAAGAGTGGCGTCACCGGCACCCATCGTGTCGACGATGTGCCCCGGCAGACTTGAGATCCCCCGGGCAACGCTGAGGCCAGCACTGTCAACACGCGCACCATCCGCACCGGCCGTTGAGAGAACCGCCGCAGCCCCGAGGTCGAGCATGCGATCGCGCATCTCGGGCAGGCTCGCGCGATACAACAGGCGCGCGTCGTCGTCGCCGATCTTCACAAGCGCCGCTGCGGGCACCAACGCTTCGAACCCGGCAATGAAGCGCTCGCGGTCGTGCATCATCCCGGCGCGCGGATTCGGGTCGATGACGAGCCGCGTAGGAGTCCCACCGACGGCGTCGGTCAGCTCATTCGTCTGCTCCTCGTCGTCGAACGCCACGCAGCTGACCACCGTGATCGGTGCCGCACCGATCGCCGCCCGTTCCGCTTCGCCGTAGCGGATCATCCGCTGACGCGCGGCCTCCGAGAACGCGTAGACCGGCTCACCCGATGGACCCCGCTCACTGACGGCACGCGCAGTACCCAGCGACGACGGGCTCGCGAGAAGCTCCACACGATACGCATCCAGAAGCTCGCGGATACGCTCGCCCGGCTCGTCGTCGCCCACCATCGCGATCAGCGTGGTCGGCACGCCAAGCACGCTCAGGCCAACAGCGACGTTGAGCGCGGCGCCGCCGATGAACTCACGCACGCCGCGCGGATCGCGCAGCTCGTCGATGAGCGCGTCACCGATCACCACCACCCGGTCGGCGCTCATGCGTCTTCCAACACGCGACGCACGAAGTCCTCCGCGCGTCGGCGCGTGCCGTCGAGGCGGTGATTCACATCGCCGCGGACCTCACCGGGCGCCAGCGGTGCTGCCAGCCGAACGGCGTCGTGGCAGGTGAGGTCGGCGCACATGTACGTGCCGATGCCGTCGCCTCGCTCCCCCGCCTTGCCCCCTCGGCGTGCGGTGAACATCGTCACCTGGTCGGCCGGCTGCATCGTATGGCAGATGTTACAGACCCCGGCCCGCGCGCGACTGGAGCCGGTCGCCGCGCGAAGCATGATCCCGGTGGGGTGCCCATCGAGCTCGACGATCAGGTACGCGCGATCTCGCGTGCGCGGATCACGCCAGGCGACGAAGTCCATGTGATCCCAATCCAGGATCAGAAAGGCTGTGGGTACCGCCATCAGCTCGCGCTCGCTGTCAGACGCGTTCGCCAATGCTGCGCGCGCGTCATCCTCGGTCATTCCTCGCATGAAGCCTCCGTCGGCGAGTCTAGGAGCCTCTCACGCCGCCCGGGTCGGGACCACGACGCCCGGGAGCACCCACACGCCGAAGCCGGGACCCTCGAATTCGATTCGGACAACGCCGTCCGCAGCGACAAGGGACGCGTCACCAAACAACGGATCGGCCTCCGAGAACCCCGCGAGAGCGCGAGCATCGATCTCAGCAACCGCCGTGGACCGGGCCGCAGCGATCAACATGGTCTCCTCCGCGCTCTCGCGCACGAACACCAGAAGCTCATCCGACACGTGCACCCACCGCATCCCGCCGGTGGCGAGCGCGCCATGCTGCCGCCGCAGTGCGATGAGATCTCTGTACAGGGCGATCCGCTCAGCGACACTCGGCTCGACCTCGGTGCCCCAGGGAATCGGCGTGCGGCTCGATTCGCCATCGGCCCCGGTCAGGCCGTACTCGTCACCCGCGAAGACCACCGGCAGCCCGGGCAGGGTCAGGGACAGTCCGACCGCGACGGGCACCGTTGCGGGGGCTGCGTTGGTCGCGAACCGCGCCGTGTCGTGCGTGTCGAGCGGCTGCATGTTGCCGAGGCGCACCCGCCATGGGATGCCCGCCGTGAATCGGGTGACGGCGGCCGCCACATCGGTGCCCGAGTAGCGTGGGATTCCGCCGACGGGCTGGGTGAAGAACCACGGATCCGTCGACGCCGAGCCGTCGGACTCGAGATAGGGCTCGCGGGTCGGCTCACTCAACCACCCCCACACGGGGCGGGTGAACGAGGGATACGTCATCGCTCCGTGCCAGGCGTCTCCCTGCAGATCGCTCTGCGCGTCGTTCGTCGACTCGCCGAGCAGGATTCGCTCACCGGACACTGACATGACAGCACGCAGCAGGCCCTGGCGCACCTCGGCGTTGAGATCGATGGCACCGAGACGGCCGGTCATGTTCGCCACGTCAACCCGCCAGCCGTCGATGCCGAACGGCTCTCGCAGCCAGTGGGCCACGACAGAGTCGTCGTCCTCATAGAAGCGGCGGCGCAGTTCGGCATTCGACCAGTCGAACTTCGGCAACGTGTCGTAGCCGAGCCAGGATTCGTACCTGGTGCACTCCGGGTCGGTGAAGTAGTAGAAACCGGCTTCCACGGATTCCGGATGGCCCTTCGCCGCACGGAACCACTCGTGGCTGTCACCGGAATGGTTGCTGGTCAGATCGCCGATGATGCGCATTCCGCGCTCGTGCACGGCCGCGATCAGGCGCGCATATGCCTCGTCTCCCCCCAGGAGCTCGTCGACGTGACGGAAGGTGGATGCGTCGTAGCGATGGTTGGACTCCGCCGGGAAGACCGGCGTGAGATAGACGAGATCGACGCCCAGATCCTGCAGATGGTCCAGGTGCTCGATGATGCCATCGAGGTCGCCGCCGTAGAACTGCTGTGTGCGACCGGGCATCACGGGATCGACCGGCTCGTCCCATTCCGCCGGAATCGCCCAGTCCGGTGTGGGCCGAGCGTCGGCTGCGGCCGATCGTGCGAAGCGGTCGGGGAAGATCTGGTACATCACCGAGCGGTGCAGCCAGGCGGGCGGCGCTGCGGTGGTCACGAGTGCGAAATCCTCACCGTCCAGGGTCTCCCCGACATGGAGCCCAGATTGATTCAGCCACTGAACCAGTCCGTCCTCGTGAAGAAAGAGGAAGCGATAGCCATGCCGCGGGTTCGCCACCGTGACCGGCGCCTCCCACCAATCCCATCCACCAGCAGAACCGATGCGTTCCGCCTCGGTCCAGGCCGGCTCGTGATCGGGATTGGACCGGGTGCGTACCGCGGCGAGGGGTCCGAATTCGAGGGGCACGCGGACCCGCACACGCACCGTGTCACCGAGTTGAGGCGCATCATCCGAGACATACAGCGCCGAGCCGTCGTGGTGCGGTGTGAGCATCATCCGTGGTCCTCCCTCAGCGAGATCGCCAGCCTCGTCCCCGGCTGTTCTCCTCGTGCGGTCAGTCTAGAGGCGGGGTCGGACACTGCGGTGTTCGAGGGTGCGAAGCCGCTCCATGGCAGTGGTCTCCCTGTCCGCGATCGTGTTCAGCACTGTGCTCGCCTCCGCGAGCAGCCGCGGTTCACGTTCGCGTCCGGCGGCCTCGATGAGCTCGGCGGCACGGGTCCACAGCACGGCCGATTCGGCAAACAGATCGATGCTCTCGCCCCACGCCGCGGCCTCGGCCTCAGCGAGATCGGGTGCGACGACGTCTCGAGCCTCCACGAGGAAGTCGCGGTAGAGGGTCCGGAACAGTCCCCCGCCCGTTCCCCCACGTTCCATCAGCGAGGCGATCAGCGGCAGGTCAGTGGATGGGTCGGCCACGCGATCCAGCCAGGCGGGCAGCTTTCGCGCCGCCGTGCGCACACCACGTCCGCCGACATTCGCGATGGGTGGGTTCAGGTACGCGACAGCTGTCGCGGTGACGGCATCGACGATCGACGACGAAAGATCTCGGGGAGGTCCGGCGTGAACCGTGAACGAGCGGTTGCGCGCCGACATCGGGCCGCGGGCTGATCGCGCCTGCGCGAAGCTATCGAGACTCGTGGACACCCTCCCTCCCTGTTGCGCCGTATCGACCAGATGAGCACTCCGATCGTCGTATCCGATGATCGCCGCGAAGTGCCCGGCGAAATGCACCCGAGAAGTGAAGTACTCCAGGTAATAGCTGTCCAGCTGGAGTCCCACGGCCAGTCCCTGATCCAGAGCGCCGCGCACCTTCTCCCACGCGAGTCGCGGAGATGCCGTCTCGTGCACGTCCAGGTCCACACCGCACCGCACGGCCACCGACCGAGCGATCTCGAAGGGCTTCACCCGTCCGCCGATGAACGGGGCCGGCTGCCGCCGAGAATCCCAGTAGACAAAGGACAACCCGCTCCCCAGTCCGAACAGCATCGGCTCAGACAGGTCGATGCCCGCCCCCGCGAAAAGCACACGAAGCGTCGACGTCTCACAGTGAATGCCACCGGCGAGCGGTGTGTGATCGGTGTGCATTACTTCTCTCCTGTTCGTTCGATGAGCCAAGCACGTTCGGCCTCCCACTGATTGAGGGAGTAGGCGAACACCTCACGGGCCGCGCGCGGAAGCGGCTGCTGACTCTGCTCGGCTGCTCGAATCGCCGCGAGCCGGGCGTCCACTTCGTTGAGCCGCGCGCGCAGCGCATCCGAGTAGCTCGCACCGACGAGGTCCAGGTTCGCAAGCGCCACGAGGAACGGGTTGCCCGTTGGGCGGGCGTGCTCCAGCAGTTCGGCGGCGGCCACGCGCGCCTCCTCCCGACCTGTCGCTGTGGCATGCATGACGCGACGCGAGGTGGGTCCCGCGGCGGCAGCATCGGATCCGACCAGGCCGCGCTTCTCCAGCTTGGCGAGCACGTAGTAGATCGACGAGAACCCGATGTCCGTCCACTGCCGTATGCCGCGTTGGTCGATGATGCGCTCGAGGTCATACCCGTGGCGGGGCTGCTCGATGACGAGCCCGAGGATCGTGAGCTCCGCCGAAGTGAGGGTCATGCAGCTATTCTAGCGCTAGAATGATGGCGACTGTTCTTCCGCCTTTTCCGGGCCCGCCGATACACTGGCGACATGCCAAGCGACAGTAGTTTCGACATCGTTTCCAAGGTCGACCACCAAGAGGCCGACAATGCACTCAACCAGGCGAAGAAGGAAGTCGAGCAGCGCTACGACTTCAAGGGCACCGATGCCTCCATCGACTGGAGCGGTGAGAGCATCCTGATCAAGGCCAACACCGAGGAGCGCGCACTCGCCGTCCTCGACGTGTTCCAGTCCAAGCTGATCAAGCGCGGCATCTCCCTGAAGAGCCTCGAGTCGGGCGACCCGACCCCGAGCGGCAAGGAGGTGCGCATCGTCTCCACGATCAAGGACGGCATCTCCCAAGAGAACGCGAAGAAGATCGGCAAGATCATCCGCGACGAGGGCCCCAAGGGCGTCAAGAGCCAGATCCAGGGCGACGAGCTGCGCGTGCAGTCCAAGAGCCGCGATGATCTTCAGGAGGTCATCCGCCTGCTCAAGGCCGCCGACCTCGACGTGGATCTGCAGTTCATCAACTACCGGTAAACCTATCCCCCGACCTGGGGTTTCCTGTTCTGAGTCCGCGGTGAGTCCGCGAAACTCGCGACAGACTCCATGAACGACGCAGCTGCAGCGCGCGTCCGGTCCCCCGCCGTTGGCCAGAGATGGCCGTACACGTTCAGCGTGATTGACGGCGTGGAGTGACCGAGCGCGCGTTGCACTGTCACGACATCGCAGCCAGCGGCGATGAGGTTCGAGGCGTAGGTGTGCCGCAGCGTGTGGAGCGTCACCGTGTCGGGGAGGCCGACGCGGGTCCGGATCTTCCGCCATTCCTCGCCCGCGTTGTTGCGCTGGTAGAGGTGGCCGAGCGGCGTCCTGAACAAGTACTCGCCCGGGTCGGAGATCCGCGTGTCCTTGATGTGGGCGGACAGCGCCGCGGTGAGGTCGCTGGGGACGTCGATCGCGCGCTCGCTGCCGAACTTCGGCGGCACGGGCTTCGTGGACGCGAGGGACGATCCCTGGATCTGGCGGCGCACATTGATGACGCGGCCGAGGAAGTTGACGTCCGCGATCTGGAGTCCCGCGGCTTCCCCGAGTCGGAGGCCGGCGTACACGCACACCTCAACGAAGCCGCGGAAGTGTCCAGCGACCTCGAGGACTGCACTGACCTGTTCGGCGGTGAGGATCTCCATCGCGGCTTCCGCTTTGCGCACGCGTGGCGGCTTGGCGTCGACGGCGGGGCTCGTGGCGATGATCTTCTCGCGGACGGCGCCCCTGAATACCATCTGGATGTAGTTGAGGCGGGTGCGGATGGTGCTGGCGGCGAGTCCGCGTTGCGTCTCGCGCTTGATCCACGTGTCGACGTCGACGGTGAGGATCGAATTGAGGGTCTTATCACCCCAGGGGACGCTCTGTAGCGCCGTCTGAGCGGCTTCCACGGTCCCATCGGCCCAGACCTGCCGTTCGACCCATTCGGCCGTCCAGGTGGTCCAGGTGACGTTCCCGGCGCGTGGGTTGACGAACTGGCCGGTGACGGTCGCGGCGGTCTGCTCGTCGAGCCAGCGTTGCGCGTCCCGTTTCTTGTTCATCGGGAAGTGGCGGGTGTGTTCTTTCCCGTCGGGGCCTTTGTAACGTGCGCGCCACACGACGACGCCGGTGGGCTCGCTCATCGTCTTGCCGGTGTCAGGGTCGCGGCGAGTGGTGCCATCCGCGTTCTTGACGGGACGGCGTAGCGCGTACCGCGTGGGGGTCACCACCGCTGTTCACCACCCCATTGCAGGAACACGCTGGTCCGGGTGGACGGGGTTGTCCAGATTCACCTGGCGCGTGCGCAGCGAGCTTTCGAGCTCGTAAAGCTCAGCGTGCACGTCACGCAGTTGCTCCTTCAACGCGAGCACGGCGGGCGTACGGAGCGCCGCCTCCTGCGCAGCTTCATCGTCAGAGTAAACCCAAACATCCGCGCGGATTTTCGCATGAGCCTCGACAGTCGCCATGTGAATCTCCAGGCGAAGGCGCTCCGCACGCATCATCAGCGTGCTACGCAGCTGGATATCCCTCGCGAGGTTGCGATCCGCAGCCGCAAGCCATCCAGCTGCTTCCACGTCGTCGTCCGACAGCGGCTCTCGGTTGACGAGCGGGGACAACTCGACGCTGTTCAGTCGACCTCCTACCCATTCGCGCGTCGTCCACACTGGCGAGCGCACTTCGTCGCGGCCCTCTCCTGCCGGGATCAGCTCGACGTAGGCGTACGGGATACGGAGGTCGAACAACAGGTCGACCGGGCTGACGTGAAGCACGTATGCGAGCGCAAGCAGCTGAGCCGTCGTCACGTCACGCTTTCGGCCGTTCTCAAGGTTCGCGATGATCGACCGCGTCAGACCATGATCCGCACGTTGCGCGAGCTCATCAGCGGAAAGCTTGCGCATTTTCCGATAGCGCGCGATCTGTCTTCCCAACACTTCTGGGGCAAGTTGAGGCATGGGCTACACAGTACAGCCAATTTTGTGTTAGCGTCATGCCACCCAAGGCCGACGACACAGATCGGTCGAGTTTGTGTAGGAGGCAACACATGGAACGAACGACATTCGGCGAACTGCTGAGCGTGGACGAAGTCGCAGAGATTCTGCGGCGCTCTCCCGGCTCTGTGCGGTGGCTGATCCACACGGAAGCGATCAAGTCCGGGAAGGTCGGCGGCCGTCGCATGGTTCGCCGCAATGACCTGCAGGCGTTCATCGACGCCGCGTTCGAGTCGGCGGCGTCCTGATGTTCGCGACGCCGGCCGTGGAGACGTGGATCTCCCCCTCGGGTCGTGTCGGCACCGTGGCGCTGGATCAGGACCCTGTGGCGCTGGAGGCGCTGCGGGACATGATGCGGGCCCAGGGATACACCCTGCAGAACGAGGAAGCCGGAGAGGCCGCTGGAACGGCCGTCTCCGGCGAGATCATCAACCCAGGTCAGGGAACGATCGACACCAGTGTGACACCGGACGTCGATGAGCGCGACCTCACCATCGTGCAGCGCACCACCGACGTCACCCCGGAGGAAGTCGACTGGGCGGCGGGAAACCTCGCCCACCTCTCGACCACCTACCACGACGTCAAGACGGACCGCCAGGCCGTCGACGTGCGCTCTGGTGGCCGTCTGTGGCGGTCCGCGTGCCGGATCGTGATGCTGACCGATGACAACGGCGTCGAGCAGTTCCGGGTGGTGCTGTACAAGGGCGCGACGATCGCCGATGTGACCGATGCGGATGAGGTGATCGAGCAGGCGAAGGCCGGCTACTTCCTCCGGCACGGGTGGGATCGCATCGAGGACTTCAACGGGTCGCCGCGGTACCTGTTCGCGGAGTACCGGCGCGTGGACGGCCGTACGTCTGAGCCCGCGCTGGTCTGTGACGAGCCGCAGTGCTCGGAGGGGTGGCATTCGGTGATCGAAGATCACTGCGCCGAGGAGATGCTGTCGAGGACGACCGGCGCCCGGTACGAGATCCGGGTGAGGCGTCCCGTGGCGGAGGCTGCGGCCCCGTGGCAGGTGGAGGTGTACGCGGACGACTTCATGGGGACGCCGGAGCAGGTGGCTGCGTTCATGAACGATCTGTCGTGGTGTCAGCAGGCGTGTGTGGCCGCGAACGCGAAGCGCACGAAGGTGGTGGCGGCATGAGTGCCGAGGACCGCGCACGACGCTCGTGGAAGCGCGAAGACGCCCCTACCGAGCCAACGATGACCGAGGCCGAGTGGCAGGCTCAGGGAGCCGCTGAGACCGCTGTCCTGTCCCATGCTGTCGACGATCCGGCCGACGTTCACATCGTGTTGCTGGACACGGCATGGGAGCCGGTGATCGAGCTGGACAAGCACGCGGCGATCGCGCTCGCGGCCCGTCTGCTGGATCTCGCTCTGCAGGTGCCGGAGCCGCGGTTCACGCTGCCGTTGGCGGTGGAGTCATGAGCGGCGCGAACGTCGTGGTGACGGCGGATGGGATCACCGTGCGGCACGAGCAGCCGATGAGCCCCGAGGAGGCCAAGGACGTCGCTATGCGGCTGCTGGAAGCGTCCACGGCGCACCTGGCCACCTCACGGACGTTGCGGCGTCCTGCGGCCGTAGACGAGGCGCTGCGCGACCGCGAAGGCGGGGTGTGAGCGTGTGGCACGAATCACAACCCGCTGGTTGCTGCGCGGCGGCATCGGTCAGCTCGACCTCACGAAGGTGGAAGCGCTCGTGCTCCTCGCGCTCCTCGATCACGTCGACAAGAGCGGGGTCGCGTGGTGCCCACAGACCCACCTCTCCCGCCACCTCCGGATCTCGCGTTCGCAGATCATCGAGGCACAGGCTCGCCTCCGCGATCTCGGTGTTCTCATCGAGGACGAACCTGGCCGGCAGGGGCGCGCGACTCGGTATCGGTTCGGTGACTCACGAGCACTCACACATGTCCGCTCAGGCGACATGTCGGAGGGGTCGAACATGTCGGATTACCGGGACAACTTCAAGGTGGTCAACATGTCGGACTATCGGTCTGGAGGGTAAAGACATGTGCGGCGGGCGCTCTGCCGGAGATCGCTCCCGCAGACTCGCGTCCAGCTGCGCACCCGACCGGCACCGATCTGGGATCCGTGAAAGCTCATCCCTGATCTCACGGATCGGGCAGCTTGCTGCTCGATGCCCCTCCGGCGAGGAGGCTCAACGCGACCTCGCGTCGGGTGCACGGCAGCAGCTTGATCGTCTCGACACAGCGTGCTCGCGATCTTGCCGCCTCCCGGCGGCGCTGGCTGATGACGTGCAGCGGGTGGATGGTCGGGTGTCGTCGCTGGCCTCCGGTCGTGGAGATGGTTCGTTGTGGCTGGTTGCCAGCGCGACCACGGTACGCGCGCGAGAGGCCGCGGAACAGGTGTCGGAGCAACGGGCGAGCGAGCCAGAGCAACGGGCGCACCTGCTCCCACGTGTCGGTGTCGCAGTTCGTGAAGAAGTCGATGAGCGGGTCCATAGTCAGCCTCTCGGTTCGGGGATAGGTGGCGGAGAGGGATACCGCCGGGGAGCGTCGTGCTGCCCGAGACATAGCGCGCTGGAGACGGCATCCGAGGCAGGAGCATCCGGTGGCTGAGAAGTACGTGATGAAGACGAACCTGACGACCTGGGAGGTCGAGATCGACGACCTCGATTCGACGGCGACGACGACGCGGCCGCCGAACACGACCGCGATCGTGGGGTCCTGGCCGACGTGGTTCTGGGATCTGTCCGCGCCGATCGACGAGAAGCCGCTGGGCGAGATCTTCCGGTGCGTCGATCCGAAAGACCCATCGAAGCCGTATCCGGCGCGGAAGGCCGCGCGCGCGGCTGCGGCTGAGCCGGCGTACTGGAATCTGATGCTGACGCCGAAGGGCCGGATGTTCCGGATCACTCCGGAGGCGTATCGGCTCCATGCCGCGAAGCCATATCCGGAGCAGCAGGCTGAGATGGCCGAGTGGGATCGCATGTTCGACGAAGGGAGGTTGTGATGGCTGAGGCGTACGAGTTCGAGTACAGCGGTGCATCGTTCCACGTCACGGTGGAAAACCCGGCCACTCATCCGTCGACCACGTTGGGACCGAACATGCGGGTGGTCAGTGGGTCGTGGCCGACGTGGCGGCTCGATCTGGATCTCGCGGACCCGACAGCGGGGCCGTCGAGTGTCCTGCTGCGTCGGTCAGTGTCCGCGGCGGGTGGTGCGCACCCGTCGGGGAACCTCTCATTCGAGCAGAGCGGGCCGAACGGCTACCTCCTCATGATCGCCAAGAGCAACGCGCTCTATCAGGTGCCGGGCGGCTTCGCGCTGGTGTCGCGGTTGCTGACGGCGGCGGAGTGGGACGCGTTGCGGGCGTCGTGGGAGAAGGAGCTGAAGCTGTGAGCGGATCGACTGAGCAGCACCCGGCCCGGTGCCGGTGTGACGGGTGCAAGGTTGAGCGCGTTCACCGTGAGGCGGCGACGTATCGGAAGCGGTTGCGGGTGTCGGAGAGGAACACCCGTCAGCTGCTGGACTGGTATGTGGGGACGATGCTGATCGATGCGTCACTGTTCGACTCGCTGATCGGTCTGGATGCGGTCACGCTCCCGGATGGTGCGATCGACTTCACCGACCTGCTGAGGCGGCTGCAGCGCCTCATCGAGGAGCGGCCATACCTCGCCCGCTAAGGCGGCGTGTGGGAGCCCCGGCGCGTGTCTGCACGGCACGGGGTCGGGGCTCTCGCGTATCCTGGTGGGGTCGGTTCCGAGAATGTGCCAGAGGCTGCTCGCGGACCGGACAGCGGGTCCCCGTGGGACGCACGCTGCACACCATCCGGTGGCGCGTGACATTGAATCCCACGTATCTGGAGGACCTCATGTCCGAAACACCGACCACCCCGATCAGCGACGAGCTGCGCGAAGCGCGCGCCCTGCTGGAAGGCCCGAACGCGGAGAAGTACGCCACCCGCCTCATGGACCTCGTCTACCGCGACCTGTTCCCCGAGGAGACCCACTGATGGCCACGTACACGTACCCGCTGGAGACCCCCGTCAGCGAGCTGACCAACGCGGAAATTCACCTGCTGCTGTCTCGCCCGAACATCATCGCGAAGCAGCTCGCCACGCTGCTCGACCACAAGTTCATCGCGGACTTCCTGCTGCAGGCACGGTTCGAGGCGCGCGGCGGCACGATCCTCTACGAGACCGGCGAGAGCGTCTTCGCGGACCGCGAGCCCGAAGCCGTCGCACCCGGCGCCGAATACCCGATAACGACGATCACCCGTGGAGAGATCAACGCCGCGACGACCACGAAGTGGGGCATCGAGACCGAGATCACGGATGAGGCCCTCGCACGTCAGGGCCGCGACATCCTGGATCGCACGCTGGAACGCCTCGCGAACACGGTGGTGCGTCACGTCGATCAGACCGCGTGGGGAACCATCGCGTCGAAGGTGACGTCGACGCTGACCGCGA
This sequence comes from Microbacterium sp. ZW T5_56, assembly GCF_044987425.1. Classification (NCBI taxonomy): domain Bacteria; kingdom Bacillati; phylum Actinomycetota; class Actinomycetes; order Micrococcales; family Microbacteriaceae; genus Microbacterium; species Microbacterium sp. ZW T5_56. Next base: position 67,870 of record NZ_JBJDRI010000014.1, read on the forward strand.
ACGCCGCCTGGACGTCGGTGGAGGGCGTGATCACGTCTCTGCTCGTCGCCCGCGCGCAGAAGGAGGACCTCGACCTCGGGATCAACCTCGACACCGTCGCACTGTCGCCGCTCGAGTACGCGCACGTCATGGGGATGTTCCTCAACGCCGGCGTCCTGCCGCGCGAGGGCAACAACCCGATGCTAACCGGCGAGATCCCGCCGAACCTGCTCGGCTGGACGTGGGTCGTATCCAAGCACGTCGTGGGCTCGGACCCATGGCTGTTCGATCGCCGCCTGCTCGGTGGCATGGCCGACGAGAAGCTGAACTCTCCCGGCTACGTCAGCGCGGGCAAGTTCGGCGTCGAGGTCGCGATCGAGCGAGTGCACAAGCGCGACGCCTACGAGCCCCGTGCACGCCGCGTCACGGTGCCCGTCGTCATCGAGCCCCTCGCGGGCGCACGACTGGTCGACACGAAGGAGGTCACCCCGTGACGCATCGAACGCCCCGGCCGTGGTTCCGAATCGAGACCCGCGCCGCGGCGGAGACGGAACCGCCGGTCGCAGAGGTGTACATCTACGACGAAATCGGTGAGTCCTGGTGGGGCGGCCTCGCGCCGAAGACCCTCGTGGACGAGATCGCCGCGCTCGACGTCGACGATCTCACGGTCCACATCAACAGCCCGGGCGGGGCGGCGTGGGACGGCATCACGATCATGAACGCGCTGCGCGAGCACCGCGCCCGCGTGAACGTCGTGGTCGACGGCCTGGCGGCGTCCGCGGCGTCGGCGATCGCCATGGCCGGCGACACCATCACGATGAACCGCGGCGCGCAGATGATGATTCACGACGCGTCCGGCTTCGCGTGGGGCAACGCCGCGGATCTGGAGAAGACCGCCGGGGTGCTGCACAAGCTGTCCGACAGCTACGCGGACATCTACGCCGCGCGCGCCGGTGGGAACCGCGAGCAGTGGCGAGCGCTGATGGAGGCGGAGACCTGGTACACGGCCGAGGAAGCCGTTGCAGCCGGGCTCGCCACCTCGTGGGACGGCGACGACGGCGAGACCGTCGCCGCGACGTCGTCGTTCGATCTGTCCCGCTTCCGATTCCAGGGGCGCGCACACGCACCCGCGCCCATGCTCGCCGCAGCATCCGCCACCGCACCAGCGATGGCAGCGCAGACGGAAGCAGCACCGTTGCCGTCGACCGTGCCCGGCATGGTGATGATGGACGAGGGGATGCTCGCCGAGCTCCGCGCCGACGCCGCAGCTGGCCGCCGCGCACGCGAGGAACAGACCAAGAGCCGCCGTGACGCCGTGATCGCCACAGCACTCCGCGAAGGCCGCATCACGCCCTACAGCGCGACCGGTCTGCGCAAGCTGCTCGACGAGGCAGAAGACAGCGCCACAGAGCTGATCCAGTCCCTCGCACCGAACACCGCCCTGCCCACGACCGAGATCGGACACGCCGCCGGCGAGGTGTCGGCAGAGGAAGCCCTCTGGGCAAAGGCGTTCGGATAGAACCCTCGTGACGCTGCCGCTGGCACCCGCGGTTTGGTTTCTCCGCCTTGGTTGGCCACGGCCCAGCAGCGGCGTCACGAGGCAAAACAGAGGGCTCTCGGTTCCAGCAGACCGGGAGCCCTCACCCCTTTGCTCCATCGCGACCCCTTGGAGCCTGGCAGTCTGATGGAATGCAGACAGTCGAACAGCCTGTTGTCGATGGCTGGCTCATCCTTGGCCGCACCGCGGACGTCGTTACGTTGCTTGCGATCCTCATCACCCTCGCCGGGCTCGCCATTGCCTATTTCACTCGTGCGAAGGTCACAGAGACGACATACTCAAGCACGCCGACAGAGACGACGTACTCGATCCGCAACATAGGTGGGCGCCCCGCTGGAACTATCTTCTATCGCCCTCTCGGTCTCACCAGCCATGGCCTACCCAGCTTTGGCGATGGATCGAATCCATGGATTCAGTCTCTGCAGCCTGGTGAGGCCGGAGAGATCAGTATGCACGACCGTGTCGCTCACCAGTGGTCCGGCGATCCTCGGCCGAATCAAATATGGCAACCGTACCCGGAAGGTGGGGGCGTCGTCATTCACCTCACTTGGCGAAGCTCACGCAATCCGCTCCGAACTGTGCACCGGGTTCTGATCCAACAGCACGCTCGACCGGTCCGGATACTCAAGGGCCGAGCGGCGCGCCACTATGCGAGCTCGGTAATGTCTGCTGGCCCCGGCGAACCAGCGTCGCCTGAGTTGCGGGAGCTGATCAAGTCATCTCGCGACGGCGCATGAACCTACCCTGACCCCGCGACCGCCCCCTCGAAAAATCCAGAGACTCCGGAAACCAGGACGACTCCCCGCGCGAGTCGTCCTCTCTCCCCCGGGCGGCAGAGGTACCCCCATCGCGCGTGCCCTCGAGCACTCTCCGTGCAGGTATCTCCGGCGCTTCCGACGAGGGGCGAAAAGGGATAGCCGCCGGAGCGCCCAGAGCCGCGCTATGACGCGGGAGAAGGCCCCATGACGCTCCAACCACCCCCTGGTATTTTTCGGCCCGCAAACCGGGGAGAGAGGACCAGCGCGTGCGGGAGGTGGTCCGTGGTTTGGGGGTGTCTGGATTTCTTTGGGGTGGGGCGTGAGGCGGTAGGCTCACGCGCATGCTGGCCGTGTCGTGGTGGGGTTCGGTTGCTACCTGGGTGTGGTGGACGCCCCTAGGAGTAGTCGCTCAGTTGGTTTCGCTTGGCGCGTTGGTGTTCGCTATTCGTGAGGTGGTTCGCTCACGTCGGCAGGTTCCGCTGGTGGTGTTGTCATACGACCTGTTTGGAGTCATGCGACGAGACGGTCAGGCCTACCACCTGCTGGAGATCACAAACAGCGGTCGCGGCCCGGCGCTCTTCCACTATGGCGGGATGGTGGGTGCTCGCCCGGTGTTGTTCGCTGAGCACCGCGCTCCCCGGGTGCTCGGCAGTGGCGCATCCTTCACCCTCGCGGTGACATCCACGCAGATCCAGGACGCTTGGCTAATTGTGATCTATGGTGACCACGAGGACAGAGGCACAGTCAATATGCGCTGGGAGCCTCTGACACCGGCCGGAGCGTTGGGCAAGCGGTACAACGCGGACATCGACGAATGGGATAGCCGTACTCGAACTCAGCGTTTCAAGGACCGGCACTGGCCGCGCCCAGTCGGTCCCGGATCGGCGCCCTGGGCGACGTTTCGGAGCTCCAAGGAGGCGGCGACGTTCCGCCGCAGGCTCCTCCAGGACCAGGACCTCAGGTACTACCCGTTCACGCAGGTGGAGTTGGCTCCCCCCAGTGATCTGCCTTACGTCAAGCATCCGGACGAGTTCTGACAGAGCTACGGTGGCACAGTCGCCGGCGGCGATCGTTGCAGAACCGGCGCTCATGGCGGGAGGGTCCCGGGCCTACTGTCGCCGACATGGGAGAGAACCAGGTCGAAGCGTACGCGCGGCTGCTCGCGGATGCCGCGCTGCAGCTCGCGGAGGAACGCGCACAACAACTCATCGCGTCCAGAGCGAAGCAGATCCCAAGCCCGCCACCGGTGCCGAAGCTGGCCGTGCCGGATCTCGGGCCAGCGGAGTGGCCGCTGATCATGACGCCGGCGCAGCTCGGGAAGATCCTTCAAGTCCACCCGCGAACTCTCGATCGCTGGCGGGCGGCCAAGCCTCCGGAAGGGCCACGACCTCGCCAGCTTCCCGGCAGCGGCCAATGGCGCTATTACCGGGACGACGTCATCGACTGGTGGAACAGCCTCTGAGCGGTCAGCGCTTCGCGGCGGCACGCGCCTGAGCGGCCGCACGGATGCGGTGGCGGTGCACGGGATCGTTCATTAGCCGCTGCCGGTAGGTCGCCAACAGCACCTCCTCATGCACGACGCGGACGCCGTTGCGCCAGCTCATCGGCATCCCTTCACGCCGCCACCGTTTCATCGTGCCCGTGGTGCGCCCGACTCGGCGCGCAGCTCCCACGTAGTCGTACCAGCGCGTTCCGTCGATCTCGTACACGGGGCTCCTCAAAGTCACACGATAGTCCGCAAAAGTCCCTGAAACGGGCGACCATCGACCACCACGAACTATCACTACTTCCGCGGAATCACGCGGGAGACGACGACAGCCAACAACCGGCTATCACCAGGTCACCGTTCATCAACTACCGCTGATCGTCATGCGAAACCCCGCCTCCGACGGAGGCGGGGTTTCGCATTACGCAATGATTAGGCCGTGCGCGGGAGCGTGCCGATCTCGGTCGCGCCGCGGTCGAGGATGATCAGCTGTTCGGCGTCGATCTTCACGGAACGCACGCCGCTGAGCCAGGTGTCGACGTCCGGACACGCCTTCATCGTGGAGGGCGTGCGCGTGAGGGAGATGACGTCGCCGCTGGCGGCGAAGGTTCCACCGATGCCGTTGCAGCCATCGGAGCCCAGCACGCGACCGTCCGGGGTAAACGTCAGGTACGCACCCGCAGCATCACCCCACGTTCCGAGAGCTGCCTCGAGTAACGCGCGATCGCCCGCCGCCGCAGACGCGACAGGCGTGGGGGTCGGGTTCAGGAGTGACGGGCGACTCGGGCTGGGAGACACGGACGGCGAGCCCGACGATCCCGCCCCAGCCGAAGCGTTCGTCGCGCACGCGACCAACGGAGCGGCAAGTGCCGCGACCAGCAGGAGCTTTCCCAGTGTCCGAACCATGTCGCCAGTCTCGTGATCGCGGCTGACAATTGCCAGTGCCCGCTCATCGATCGAACAAAGCTTGATGAGAAAGATGAGAACTTTCTCATGCTGAGAGCCAAGTGAGTGTCTCCGATGACTTTGCCTCACGCGCATCCCCGCGTAGCCTGAAAGCGGCGTGTCTCCGACGACGCCATAAGGGGAACTCTGCCGCATGCGCGCGGCTTCGTGACCTTCTGCCTGATGGCTAACCAACACACAACGCAGAGAGAAACGATGAACAACAGCAAACGACGCATCGCCGCGGTGGGTACCACTGCCGGTCTCGCGCTCGCTCTTGTCGGTGGCCTTGCGCCGCTGGCAGCGCAGGCCGACGAGACCACGCCGGCTCCCACATCTGGTGAGGCATTCGACGCCAACGCTCAGGCGCTGCTCGCCGCCGACGACGCCGTCCAGGCCGTCGGTGTCGACGCCGACGGCAAGGTCGTCATCCTCGCCACCGAGCAGTCCAAGAACCTCCGCTCCAGCGCTCCGAGCGCTGCGGACCAGTTCGCCGACAAGCACAGCAACGTCGAGGTCCGCTACCTCAAGGGTGAGATCACCTCGCTGAGCAGCAACGACCTCGTTGCGGGCGCTGGTTACCTCGCGGCGGACGACGACGGCAACATCACGGGTGCCTGCTCCATCGGCTTCCCGGGATGGACCCCGGACGGCAAGCCTGCCTTCATCTCTGCCGGTCACTGCACCGACGACGGCGCTTCGACCCTCGCGGGCTTCGAGGTCCCCTCCAGCGCAGAGGCCAACGGCGGCGACGGCTTCGAGCCCGGCGCCCTCATCGGCGAGCTCGCCTTCAGCCAGTTCGGCGGCCCGAACAACACGGGTGGCGCTGAGGACGACATCACGTCCGTGGACATCTCGGTGTACGACGTGCTCAACCCCGACCTCACGCTGATCCCGGGCGTCACCGACTGGTCTTCCGCCAGCTCCGATGACCTCGCAGCTTCCATCGTCAGCAAGGTCACCGCGGTCGGCACGGCCGACTTCGGTCCGATCGCACGCTCTGGCCGCACGACCGGTTACACCACCGGCACCGTGACCATGACCAACGTCTGGTACCTCGTGGACGGCACGCGCTACGTGCACGGCTTCGGCACCGACGCTCACTCCGACCACGGCGACTCGGGCGGCGCGATGGTGCAGGGCACCACCGCTGTCGGCGTGCTGTCGGCCGGTGGCGAGCTCAGCGATGGCTCCGAGATCACGCTCGGTGCTGACCTGATCGACGGTCTGGCGCTCACGGGCGGCTACTCGGTTCTGCTCGACATCGCCAAGCCCACCGTCGCCACCTCTGGCAAGGTCACCCCGGGCACCACGATCTCCGGCACCGCGACCCCCGGCCTGACCGTTGTGGTCACCCCGGAGTCGGGCGACCCCATCACGGTGACCGCTGACGGTTCCGGCAACTGGTCCTTCCCGGCTCCGGCCGCATGGGGCGAGTACAAGTTCTCGGTCATCGCCAAGGACAGCGGCTACAACAAGTCCGACTCCGTCAACGGTGCCGTGACCGTGGTTCCCGCCGCTCCGACCTTCACCGCTCCGTCGAACCCGACCGAGACCTCGGTCTCGAAGGTCACCGGCACCGGTGTGGCCGGCGCCACCGTCACCCTCACCGGTGACGTCGAGGGCACCGCCACGGTCAAGGATGACGGCACCTGGGTCATCACGGTCGACCCGGCCGCCACCTACGGTCAGTACGGCATCTCTGCCACGCAGAGCATCGGCGGACAGACGTCCGCTGCGGCGACGCTGGACTTCAGCGTGATCCCGGTTGCTCCGGTCATCACGGCTCCGGCTAACGGCTCGACCTTCACGGAGGGCGCCACGCCCGCCGCCGTCACCGGTACCGGCATCGTCGGCGCCACCGTCACCGTCTCGCTGAACGGCGAGAAGGTCGGCACCACCGAGGTCGTCGCTGCCGCCACTCCGAGCCCGGCTCCGTCGGCTTCGGCTGGCGCCGCTGCTCTCGCCGCTGAGGCGAACGCCGCAGCAGAGACCGGCACCTGGGTCATCGCCCTCCCGGGCAACCTGGCCGCCGGAACCTACTCGGTCAGCGCCACCCAGGCCATCGACGGCGTGGCCAGCAACGCTGCCGAGGTCGCGTTCACGGTCGAGGCCGTCGTGGTTCCCACCACGCCCCCGACCACGGGCCCGGCCCCGAAGCCGACCCTGCCCACCACGGGTCAGGGCGATGCCAGCCCGCTGGCGCTCGGCGCACTGTTCCTGTTCGTCGCCGGTGGCGTGATCATGGCTTCGCGCCGGATCCGCGCAGCGAAGAACAGCTGATCTGACTGATCGACCCGAGGGGGTCGCGATGCTCACGCATCGCGGCCCCCTCGGGCTTTTTGTCGCAAAAGGTGAGGACTATAGCCGCTGGATCACCCCGCGCCTAATCGCGCATGAGAATCCTCACATGCTCGCGGCAGAGCGTCAGACGGTCGCCTGCGGCTCCGGCAGCGACGCCGTGAGCATCCGGCGCGCGGTGAGATCCAAGCGTCGATACGCGTCATCCCGCGCGTCGTGCCGAGAGAGAAAGACGTCGTGCAGAGCGCCGTCGATCCGCTCCAACCAGACGGTGCGGCCGAGGTGGGTCGCAGCCTGCACGATATCTGCCACCACCAGAACGCTGTCCGCCTGCGTGAGCTCATCGCTCCACCGGAGGGGCACGGCGCTGCGGGCGGATGTCATCACGCAGACCGGCACGTCGATGTCCAGCCCCGCCTGCACGCGTGTCTGCCCCTGCACCACAGCGTGCAGCCAGCCCGCATACACGGGCATCGTCTGCTCCGGCCGCCAGTCCAGGTTCACCGGCTCGTCATCGGGCTCGGCCACCTCGTGCTGCGCGCGCGTGTAGAAGCCGCCGTCCAGCTGCGGTCCGGGTTCCGTCGGCCAGTGCTGTGCCGACCAGTTCAGGACCGTAGCCATCAGCGCACGCGTCGTTGGAGGCAGTTGGAGCGTCAGCCATGGGCTGTTGAGGATCACTCCGGTGGCGATCCCCGGGTGGCGCGCTGCCCACAAAGACAGGGTGAGGCCGCCGGTCGAATGCCCGAGGAGGACCAGGCGACGATCGACACGGCCTCGCGCGGCCTCCCATCCCATCGCGGCCAGCGCGGCCGCGATGTCCTCGTCATACGTGCTCAGATCGGTCACGTAGCCAGCGGTCTGCCCCGCGCGGAGACTCCGACCGTATTTACGCAGGTCGAGGGCGAAGAACCGTGCCCCGAGTCCTGCCCAGTAGCGCGCCAGGCGCTTCTGGAAGAAGTAGTCCGACCATCCGTGCACGTACAGCACGTCCACGTCGTCGAACAGGGCCTTCTTGCCGCGTATCCGATCCCAGAACGTCGGGGGTTCGGGCAGCAGCCGGACCAGCGTCGCGACAACCTCACCCTCGTCATCGGAGCCGAGCGGAAGGGTGGTCTGCTCGAAGCCATCGCCGAGAACGTCGGGGATCCACGTCTGCTCGCTCATGATCTCAGCCTAGGCAGAACACAGCGCCTCCCCACAAAGACGCGGGGAGGCGCTGTGATTTTCAGAATCAGCCCTCGGCGCGAGAGATCTTCACCATCTCGTCGCGCGGCACCACCTTGACGCGCGCTCGTCCGGCGTCCTGGCCGAGCGCGATCTCGTGCGCGTCGAGCAGGTGCCAGCCCTCGAGATCGGTCCACTGCACATCGCGCTCGGCGAGCAGCGCCGGCATCGCCTCCTCGGAGGGATCCTCCGGCTGCCACCAGGTGGCCTGGTCAGCGATGACATGCGTGATCGTCTCCATCGCGTCGGACTTCGTGTGACCGATCAGCCCAATGGGTCCGCGCTTGATCCAGCCGGTCGCGTAGATGCCCGGGATCTGCTCACCCGAGGCGGGATCGATCGCCTGGCCCTCACGGTTCGGGATCACTCCACGCCTCTCGTCGAACGGGATCTCCGACAGCGGCGATCCGAAGTAGCCGATGGCACGGTACAGGGCCTGAACGGGGACTTCGCGGTACTCCCCCGTCTCCACGACGCCGCCCGAACCATCCGACGCGGTGCGCTCGACGACAAGGGCGCGCACGCGGCCGTTCTCATCGCTCAGCACCTCGTGCGGCTTCGCGTAGAAGTGGAGGTGCAGTCGGCGCGAGGCCTCGCCCCCGGCGTTGTTCACGCCGGGACGCTGACGCCAGGACTGCAGCACGCGATCCATCACCATGATCTGCTTGTTCGACTTCACGGCGGCCTCCGCCGCCTCGTCATAGTCGAAGTCCTCGTCGTAGACCACCATGTCGACGTCGTTCAACTCGCCGAGCTCGCGAAGCTCCAGCGGAGTGAACTTCACCGCGGTGGGTCCACGACGACCGAACACGTGCACGTCGGTGATCGGGCTGGCCTTGAGCCCCGCGTACACGTTGTCGGGAATCTCGGTGACGTGCATGTCATCGGCGTGCTTGGCCAGCACGCGCGCCACATCGAGCGCCACGTTGCCGTTGCCGATCACCGCCACGGAGGAGGCGTCCAGGGGCCACTCACGCGGCACATCGGGGTGGCCGTCATACCAGCTCACGAAGTCGGCGGCGCCGTAGGAGCCCGCTGCGTCGATCCCCGGGATGTCGAGCGAGGCATCGCGCTGGCCGCCCGTGGCGAAGATCACCGCGTTGTAGTGCTTCTTCAGATCGTCGAGCGTGATGTCGGTGCCGAAGTGCACGTTGCCGAAGATGCGGATGTCTCCGCGATCCAGCACGTCGCGCAGGGCGTTGATGATGCCCTTGATGCGGGGGTGGTCTGGGGCCACACCGTAACGGACCAGTCCGTAGGGTGCGGGCAGGCTCTCGAACAGATCGATCGACACGTCGAAGTCGCGTTCTGCCTTCAGCAGGATGTCCGCGGCGTAGATGCCAGCGGGACCCGCACCGACGATCGCCAGGCGCAGCTTGCTCATGATGTCCTCCGTCTCGTTGCCAGGCGGCGTCGAGGTTCTGTGAAAAGCGTCAGGCGGAGCGGTCGACGACCGCGTCCGCGAAGCGGATGAGCGCCTCGTGAACGGCGCCGCTCGGCAGCGCGTCCAGCGCGGATTTCGCCTCGCCGGCCCAGCGCGCGGCGAGCGCCTGCGTCTGGCCGGTGACGGCGCTGTCGCGCAGCTGCTCGATCTCGTCATCCAGGATGCGCGGGTCCTCGCCCGCGATGACGCGGGCCTGGCCGGCACGGATGCGATCGGCGAGATCGCGATCGGCGGGGTCCTCAGACCGGTCCAGGAGCAAGGACGGCATCGTGGGAACCCCGGCACGCAGATCGGTCCCCGGCACCTTGCCCGTCTTCTCGGCGTTCGCGGAGAGGTCGATGACGTCGTCCTGAAGTTGGAAGGCGACGCCCACCTTCTCGCCGTACTCGCGCAGCGGGTCTTCGAGAGCGAGGTCGGCACCGGAGAAGAGGATTCCGCTTGCGGCGGCTGCGGCGATCAGGGAACCGGTCTTGTCAGCCAGCACCTGGATGTAGAAGTCGATCGGGTCGTCGCCCTCGCCCGCGCCGACCGTCTCGTTCATCTGCCCGAGCACCAGACGCTCGAACGTATCGGCCTGGAGGCGAATGGCTCGCTCTCCCGCCCCGGCCATCAGCTGGCTGGCGCGGGCGAACAGCAGGTCTCCGGTCAGGATGGCGATGTTGTTGCCCCACACCGCGTGTGCGCTCGGCACACCGCGGCGTCGGTCAGCGCCGTCCATGACATCGTCGTGATAAAGCGAGCCCAGGTGCGTCATCTCCAGCGCCTTGGCGGCGTCGATCACACGATCGGTGCCCCCGTCGCCCAGCTGCGCCACGAGAAGCGTGAGCATCGGGCGGATGCGCTTGCCGCCCGCTTCCAGCAGATAGCGGCTCGCGGAGTCGGCTACGGGCGACGTGACCCGCAGGTCATCGGCAAGTTCCGCCTCCACGCGGTCGAGCCCCGCATCGACCGCGGCCAGCAGCCGCCGCGAGCGGGGACCGGCGAACACGCGGTCGCTGATGCCCAGTCGGCTCGCGATCCGCGCGCCCGGGGCTGGACGGCTCGAAGTCACCAGATCAGCCTACCGTGACTCGGCTGCGGGCTTGCGTGCCCGGTGCAGCGCGACGATCCCGAAAGTGAGGTCGCGGTAGGCCACAGAGCTCCACCCGGCCTCGCGCAGCCAACCGGCGAGAGTGCGCTGGTCCGGCCAGTCCGCGATCGACTCGTTGAGGTAGTCGTATGCGTCCACGTTCGAGGACGCCAACCGCGCCACGATCGGCAGGATGCGGGCGTTGTAGAAGCGATAGAGCGCGCGGAACGGCGCGAACGGCGGCGTCGAGAACTCCGCGATCACGATGCGTCCGCCGGGCCGGGTCACGCGCAGCATCTCCGCGAGCGCCTTCTTCGGGTCGTTCACGTTGCGCAGGCCATACGAGATGGTGACGGTGTCGAAGGTGTCGTCCTCGAACGGCAGGTCCAGCGCGTCCGCTTCCTGAAAGGTGAGGTTGGGTACCGTGCCATGGCGACGGCGGCCCTCGGCGATCATGCCGGCGGAGAAGTCACCCGCGACCACCTCGGCACCCGCGTTGGCGAGCACGACCGAGGATGCCCCTGTCCCGGCCGCGAGGTCCAGGATGCGCTGCCCGCGGCGCGGGTCGATGGCCTTCGTGGTGGCCACGCGCCACCACTTCTCGAGGCCAAACGTGAGCAGGAAATTCGTGCGATCGTATGCCGCGGCGACCTGGTCGAACATGCCGCTGACGCGGGCCGGGTCCTTGTGAAGATCGGCGCGGTTTTGGGATTCGGGGCTCACCCTCCGAGTCTACGGGGCCGTGCCTGCGCGTCTTCCGCGAGCGGTTCGGCGGAATAGGCGCACCGCAGCCGTCGTTGACTGAGGTCATGACGCCGACCGCCACTGCCACCGCGACGGACTCGGGACTCGACCTTCACGCGCTGGACCGGTTCCTCACTGACTCCGAATGGGAGATCCGCACTGCCACGCGCGTGCGCCTCGAACACGGTGAACCGCTGCCGACCTGGCCCACCACCACGCTGATCTACGTGCACGAGGGCACCGTGGCGGCCCCCGGAAGCCACCCCCATGACCGTCTGCATGCCGGTCACCTGCTGCTGGACTCCTCCGGCACCGTGCGGTTGCACGCACTGTCCGCGGCGTCGGCCCTCGTCGCCGCGGTGGTCCGCGTCCGCGCGCCCGAACGTGCCGCAGAGCTTCCCGCCACCATCTCCATCGCGGAGCTGCCCGAGCGCGAGCCCTCAGCCGCAGCACTCGTGGCGATGCTGGGGTGCGACACCGCGCCCTCCCCCGTGGACGGGCTGGTCTGCGCACGCATCGTCACAACCCTGTTGACGGTGGCGCTGCGGCGCTGGGCGGTACAGGGCTGCGCACCGCAGGGGTGGCCGGCACCGGCCATCGACCCCTACCTTCAGCAGGCGATCGATGCCGTGCATGCCGACCTCGCTCATCCGTGGTCGGTCGCGGAGCTTGCCGCGCGGAGTGCGATGGGTCGCTCCGCGTTCGCCGAGCGGTTCCGATCGTGTCTGGGCGTTTCGCCGGCCGAGTACGTCACGACGGTGCGGATGACGGCGGCGGCGCGACGGCTGCGCATCGGGGAGCCGGTTTCTCTCGCGGCTCGCGCCGTGGGATACGACTCCGACGAGGGCTTCCGCCGCGCCTTCCGTCGTCACACCGGGGTCGCGCCCTCCGAGTGGCGCGAGCGTGCGGATGCTGCGAACACCACGCCTCCCACGATCGCCGCGATGGCGGCGGCGAGGAACAAGGTGAACGCACCGCTCTGATCGACGATCCAGCCGCCGGCCGCAGCACCGATCACGATGGCGAGTTGGAAGCCGATCACCACGAGGCTGCCGCCGGTCTCCAGTTCGTCCGGCATCACGCGGGCGATCCAGACGTTGACCACCACGAGCCAGCCACCGAACGAAGCACCCCACAGTGCGGTGGCCACGAGTGCCAGACCGAAGCTCGGGAACAGCGCGAGCGCGCCGATCATCAGGCCCATGACCACGGGCACGATGGCGGACAGCAGGCGCAGCGAACGTGCGGCCACCAGTCCGCACAGCAGGTTTCCGAGGAATCCACCCACACCGAACGCGGTGAGCAGCACCCCGATGCCAGCGGCATCCAGCTCGGGGATGCGCTCCAGACCCACCCGGATGAACGCGTAGGCGCCCATGTGCCCCAGCACCACGAGCACGTGACCGATGAGTGCCGGGGTGATTCCGGGACGACGCAGCATGCGCGAGAAGATGCCGAGGCCGGCGCGCGGACCCGCGGGGGTGGCGGGCAGGAGGAGGAGCAGCGCGAGGGCGACCAGCAGCGACAGTCCGGCCGCGATCACGAACACGTCGCGCCACGGCAGCGTTGCGCTGGCCCAGATCCCCAGCGGAACGCCGATCACGGAGGCCAGAGTGTTGCCCACGTTGACGATCATCATTCCGCGGGCGACGCCGCTCGGCGAGGTGATCCGCGCGACCACGGCGAGGGACAGCGACCAGAAGCCTCCGATTGCGGCGCCGATCAGCAGGCGCGACAGCAGCAGGGTGAGCAGGTTGGGTGCCAGCGCCACGGCGAGATCGGAGACGGCGGCGAGCGCCGCGAGCGCGGTCATCACGACTCGCCGATCCAGACCGGGGACGATCAGCGTGATCGTCGGTGCGATGAGGAGTCCGGCCAGCGCGGTGACCGTGACCGCCTGCCCCGCCTGCCCGGGGGTGACACCGAGGTCTGACGCGATCAGCGTGAGGAGGCCGCCCGGGAGGAACTCGGCGGTGATGAGGATGAAGCTGGTGACGGCCATGACGACGAGCGCGGCCAATCCGCGCGCTCGTCCGAGTGATCGAGTCGATGCGGGTGAGGCGATGCCGCGAACCGTCGGCACGGGGCTGGTCTGGGTTGTCATGTTCCGAGTCTCATTCGCGGGCGCTGGTGACACCGGACAGAGCGTCCGGACGGCCGAGCCGATCGTCCGTGGTGCTCATCGCTGCGCGAGCACGTCGTCGAGACGCCGATGCCAGAACTCGATCGTGACGTCGTCGTAGGGGGCCCGCGCGGCGCGTACGTCCGCCGCGATGACGGCGGTGCGCTCCTCCAGTTCCCGCACGATGTCGGCGGGATAGGCGTAGCGGATCCGATGATCTTCCCACTCGTCTTCGTCGTCGATCCAGGTGCCGCGCTCGTCGCGCGCCCGGATGACGTCGAGGTCCATGTCGATGCCGCGGACCACGTCGGCCCCGTCCCACCGCACGTCCCACGCGATGTCGATGTAGACGGCATAGCTGCGGGGCGGCGCGTTGAAGGTGGGCACATGATCCCCCGATGGCGGGATCAGGCTCAGCGTGCGCGAACGCGCGGGCATGGACGCACCGGGACGCTCGCTGCGCCAGCCGACGTCCTGCCCCACCCAGTCGCCCCACTGATCTGAGCCCAGATAGATGCAGTCGTGCTCCCAGTGCGGCGCGCCGTTCCACTTCTGCCACAGCATCCGCACCGGCATTCCCGCAGTTCGCTCCATGCCCGCAGTCTAGAGAGCCCCTCGGACGTTGAACCAACCCGCACGTCCTAGGCTGGGGAGGTGATCGAATCGTCCGTTCCGCGCCTGGTGGTCACGACCCGGCGCATCGATTCTCCCGACGATCTTCTGGCCGCCACCGACCCGGCCGCACCCCTGGTGTGGATGCGACGCGGCGACGCCCTGATCGGCTCGGGCACTCCCGTCCTGGTGCTGTCCGAGAGCGGTCCGGACCGCGCGGCACGCCTCGCGGAGCGATGGCGCGCGCTGGCTGCCGCGGCCACGATCGACGATCCGATCGGCGTCGCAGGCACGGGCCTCGTCGCCTTCGGTGCGCTCGCCTTCGACGACCGCTCGGCGCTGGCGTCCACGCTCACGGTGCCGCAGGCGCTCATCGGACGCCGCGGCGCGGACGTCTGGCTCACCACGATCGGCACGACCGAGCATCCGACACCCATCCCGTGGGGACCGTACTGGTCCGCGACGCTCGGCCCCGGAGCCCTGGATCCCGCCGGGTATCAGGCGGCGGTGTCCGCGGGGCTCGCCGCGATCGCCGCCGGGCAGGTCGGGAAGGTCGTGCTCGCCCGCGATCTCGTCGGCTCCGCCCCCGCCGGCGCGGATCTTCGCCGACTCGCCCGCGAACTGCACGACGCCTACCCCGACACGTGGACCTACGCGGTGGACGGCATCATCGGTGCGAGCCCCGAGACCCTCGTCACCGTCTCACACGGCACCGTGACCGCGCGCGTGCTGGCGGGAACGATCGCCCGCGGGGCCGACACGGATGCCGACAACGCTGCGGCGATCGCCTTGCGCACCAGCACGAAGGATCAGGACGAGCACGGGTTCGCGGTGCGCAGCCTGCTGAGCGCGCTCGAACCTCACACCGCCGCACTGGTGGCCGGCGAGGAGCCGTTCACGCTCAAGCTTCCGAACGTCTGGCACCTGGCCACGGACGTCGAAGGCAGCCTGTCCGATGCGGCATCGAGTCTGGATCTCGTCGGTGCCGTGCATCCCACCGCTGCGGTCGCCGGAACACCGACGCACACCGCCATGGACCTGATCGCGCAGCTGGAGCCGTCCGATCGCGGTCGCTATGCCGGGCCGGTCGGTTGGATCGACGCCGATGGTGACGGCGAATGGGCCATCGCGCTGCGATGTGTCCAGGTGTCAGCGAACCAGGACGGATCGTTCGCTCTCACCGCTCACGCCGGTGCCGGCATCGTCGCGGAGTCGGATCCGGAGAAGGAGATGCTGGAGACGCGCGTGAAGTTCCGCCCGATCGTCGAGGCCCTCGCCTGACGGCGGTTATATTCAAGAACTCTTGTGCAAGAGGTGTTGTGCACTTACGCTGACACCATGACCGACGCGATCCGCGTGAACGATCCCTCCGCGCTACGAGCCCTGGCCCACCCGCTGCGGCTGAAGATCATCGGCGAGCTGCGAACTCATGGAGCCATGACCGTGGGGGCTCTCGCCGACGCGCTCGCGGCCGCACCGGGGTCGATCAGCTACCACCTGACGACACTGGCAACCCACGGTTTCGTCGCGCAGGCGCCCGAGCTCGCGCGCGACGGACGCGAGCGCTGGTGGCGCGCCACGGCCGACGTCACGCAGTACGACCCTGCCGAACTGCAGACGGATGAGGATCATCGAGAGGCGAGCTGGGCGTTCCGGCGCACGATCGTGCAGTCCTACGAGGCGGAGCTGCTCGATCAGCTGGACCGTGAGGCGAGCGATGCGGCGGAGTGGATCGAGGCGGCCACTCTGGGCGATACGGTTTCCTGGCTCACCGCGGCCGAAGCGAGCGAGTTCCGCGGTGAGGTGGAGGAGCTGGCCGCACGGTGGTCACGACGAGGATTCGAGCGACGAGACGAGGCCGATGTCCGCCCGGTGCGCTTCATCTACGCCACGTTCGGGAGGCGGTGACGTGGCGATCGCCACCACTCGTCATCGCGGCCCGCTGATGGCGCTCTTCGCCGCGGGTGCACTCTCCCAGCTCGGCAACGCGATCACGACGATCGCGATGCCGCTGATCGTGCTGCAGACCACCGGATCCGCGTGGGCGACGGGCCTCGCGGGCACCGCGGCGACGGCTCCCCTCCTGCTCGGCGGCGTGCTCGGCGGCGTGGTGGTGGACCGACTCGGCTTCCGTCGCGCGAGCATCATCGCAGACATCGCCAGCGGACTGACGATCGCTGCCGTCCCCGTGCTGCTCGCCGTCGACGCTCTGCCGTTCTGGCTGCTTCTGGTGCTCGTGTTCTTCTCGAACCTGCTCGATGCACCCGGTCGGGCCGCGCGAGCGAGTCAGCTGCCGGAGCTCACGGTGCTGGCGGGACTCAGCCTGGAGAAGTCGACGGCGATCGATGCGACGGTGTCGCGGATGAGCATGATGCTCGGGGCGGCAGCGGCGGGTGGTCTCGTCGCGCTTGTCGGCGCCGGCCCCACGCTCCTCGCCACCGCTGTTCTGTTCGCCGGGGCGGTGATAGTCACGGTCCTGTTCGTTCCCGTGATCGCGTTGGAACCTGTCGACGCTGCGCAGGAGGACACCGGGCTGGGCTGGCGCGGGATCACGGCCGGCATCCGATTCGTCTGGACCACTCCGCTCGCGCGCGCGATCGTGGGGCTGCTGATCATCACGAATCTGCTGGACATCGCGGCCTTCTCGGTGCTCAACCCGATCGCCGCGAGCACGTACTCCCCCGATGGCGCAGCGTATGGCGCGATGACCGCGGTCTTCGCCGGCGGCGCGCTCATCGGTGCCGCGCTGTCGCCTCTGATCCCCGCGCGGTGGCCCCGCCGGATGATCATCGTGGTGCTGTTCACCATCGTCGGACCCGGGATCTTCTGGCTGATGGCGCTCCGACCGCCGCTGCCGATCCTCCTCGTCGGGATGGCCGCGGCGGGTCTACTGGCGGGCCCGCTCAACCCGATCCTGAACACGGCACTCCTCCGAGTGATTCCGGCCACGATCCGAGCCCGCGCTCTCGGCGCCCTGAGTACCGGCGTCGCCGCAGGCATGCCGGTCGGCACCCTGCTGGCGGGAGCCGGCGTCGATCTGCTGGGGCTGACGACCGCCTACGTCGTCGGCGGCGTCGCGTACCTCGTCACCATCATCGTGCTCGGATCCGGCAGGCGGTGGCGATCGATCGATGCCGTGCGCTGATCAGCTCGCCGCGAGCCGCGCCATCTCCGCGTCGACGTCGTAGTCGGCCTTCGGCCAGGCCGGGGCGATGTCTGTGAGCGTCGCGATCAGCAGCTCCTGCACGGCGAGACGCGCGAACCACTTGCGGTTCGCCGGAACGACGAACCATGGTGCGGCGTCTGTCGACGTGCGGTCGAACACGTGCTGGTATGCATCCATGTAGTCGGGCCAGAGCACGCGCTCGTCCACATCCCCCGGGTTGTACTTCCAGTGCTTGTCCGGGCGCTCGAGTCGCTCCATCAGCCGCACCTTCTGCTCGTCCGGCGAGATGTGCAGCATGATCTTGATGATCCGGATCCCCGCCGCCGCGACGCGATTCTCGAACTCGACGATGGCATCGTAGCGTCGCTCGATCTCCTCCGGTGACGCGAGCTTCCGCACGCGCCCGATCAGCACATCCTCGTAGTGGGACCGATCGAACACCCCGATGAATCCGGGCTCGGGGAGCCGCTTCTCGATCCGCCACAGGAAGTCGTGCTCCAGCTCCTCGGGGGTGGGCTTCTTGAAAGAGGCCAGCGAGACTCCCTGCGGATCGACCCCTCCCACGACGTGACGGACGATGCCGCCCTTGCCTGCGGAGTCCATCGCCTGCAGTACGACGAGCACGCTGTCGTGCGCCTGGCCCATCCGGCTGGAAGCGAACAGACGCTCCTGCAGGTCGCTCAGCCGAGTCACGCCGCTGATGAGCTCGAAACGCCCCGTCTCCTTGTCACCCTCGTAACCGGGCGTAGACCGCGGGTCGACATCGGCCAACCGGAATCCGTGGCGGACACGCAGCGCGTCGGTAGCGGGGCGGGACCAGGATCCGGGGTGCGTCTTCGACATGGCGCCATTCTGGCATGGGCCGAGGACATGCCGGTGAACACCGATCAGCGATCCAGCGGAACCTCGATGATGCGCCGCGTGTGCTGGGTATCCAGCGCCTCGGCGAGGTGCTCCACGCTCGTGACCCGCACATGATCCCACCCGTAGGCGCGGGCGAGCGCGGCGAAGTCCACCTGCTGCGGCGTGTACTGCACCCGTCGGAACGCCTCGGGCGACGCGACTCCCGCCACCTCGAGCGTGTCGAAGATCGTGCCACCACCGTCGTTGCCCACCACCAGCTGGACGCGCGGATCGGGCTCGTCGGCCGGAACCAGCAGGGATCCGGCGTCGTGGAGGAGGGTGAGGTCACCCAGGATCACTCGCGTGATGCCCCGCTCTGCCGCCGCGTCGATGCCGATCGCCGTCGCGATGGTGCCGTCGATCCCCGCCAGGCCTCGGTTCGCGTGCACTCGCACCGCGCGCGGCTCCAGCACGTCGTCGGCCACGCGCACCAGACGCGATGATCCGAACAACACGCGATCCGTCTGCTCACTGGCGTGCCACACCGCGCGCACGAGTGCCGCGCGGGTGATGCCAGCCGCTGCCGTCTCCGCGGCGGGAGTCTGCAGCCAGCGATCGCACCAGTCGTCGTCACCGTGCGCGGCTTCGTACAGCGCAGCGATCGAGGTGGCGCGCGTGCGGCCGTT
The DNA here is from genome assembly GCF_044987425.1 of Microbacterium sp. ZW T5_56. Taxonomy (NCBI): domain Bacteria; kingdom Bacillati; phylum Actinomycetota; class Actinomycetes; order Micrococcales; family Microbacteriaceae; genus Microbacterium; species Microbacterium sp. ZW T5_56. The sequence continues at coordinate 86,807 of NZ_JBJDRI010000014.1, forward strand.
GAGGTTCAGACGCTCGCCCGTGGCCGGCACAGCGACAACGTCGACGTCGGTGCGCGCGAGCAGCCGAGCCACCTCCCGCGACAGCGTCGGGTGACCGATCACGGCGACGCGCTGAATCGTGTCGACGAGTTCGGCTGCGCGCAGGGCGATGCGGTATGCCGGCACGACGTTCGAGCCGAGGCGCGCGCCGCTCACGATCTCCGCGATCAGTGGCCATCCGCGATCCTCGGCGAGCGCAGCCGCCTCCGGCCCGGCGTCCGCTCCCGCGACGAGCACCGTCGGGGCGGGTCGATCCCAGCCGAGAGGCTCATCCGCAGGACCAGCGGGGGCACGCCCCGAGACGGACGGGTCCACCACGGCAGACGCGCCCGCCACGCGTGGAACAGGAGAAGCGCCCGCCACGGCTGGAGCGCCCGCCACGCGTGGAACAGGAGAAGCGCCCGCCACGGCTGGAGCGGCACAAGCATCCGCGGCGGCAGAAGCGCCCGCCACCGCTGGAGCGGCAGAAGCGCCCGCCATGCCTGGAGCGCCCGCCACTCCTGGAACAGCAGACGCGCCCGCCACGGCTGGAACAGCAGACGCAGCATGCGCAGCGAGACCCGCCCGCGCTGGAGCGGCAGAAGCGCCTGCCACGCCTGGACCGCCCGCCACGGCCGGAAAAGCAGACGCAGCATGCGCAGCGAGACCCGACGGCGCAATGACATCGTCCGCCCCTTTCTGCCCTGTCGCGGTCCTCCCGCCTGTGCCAGCGAGGGGCGACCACCAGTCCGGAAACGCTCCGGCCAGCGGCTCGCGCACGGGCAGATTCAGGTGCACTGCGCCGGCCGGAAACCCGACGGCCGCGTGCCATGCCGTCCGGGCCAGCTCCCGATACGGCTCGGTGTCCGCAGCGTCAGTGGGAACGTCCGCGTCCGTCTCGAAGCGGACGAAGGAGGAGAACATTCCGGGTTGGGTCGTCGCCTGATTCGCGCCGACACCGCGCAGTTCGTCGGGGCGGTCGGCGGTCAGCAGCAGCATTGGAACACCGGCGTGGTGGGCTTCCATCGTGGCCGGCAGCAGGTTGCCGACCGCGGTTCCGCTCGTCACGATGACCGCAGCGGGCCGGCCGCTCTCACGACCGATGCCCAGTGCGAGGAATCCGGCCGACCTCTCGTCCACGCGCACGTGCAGGCGCACGCGTCCGCTTCGCTCCAGATCCGCCGTCAGCAGGGCGAGCGCCTGCGACCGCGACCCCGGGCACAGCACGATGTGCTGAAGTCCGGCGACGACGAGTTCGTCGAGCAGCGCGGCCATAGCCGCCATCGCGGGCGATGCCGTGAGCCCGACTGCCGCGCGGGGGTCGTCGGGCATGTCAGCCGCGAGCGCCCGAGCGTCCGCGGGAGTCGTCATCGCCGTCGGGTGCCGGAGCATCCGGATCGGTCGGCGTCTCGTCGGGCTTCGCCTGCGCCTCTTCGGCATCGAGACGAGCAAGCTCCTCCTCCAGACGACGGATGCGCTCATCCTGCTCCGCGCGCTCGGCAGCCGTCATGCCGCCGATGGTCCCGAGGAAGGTCGGGTCGTCATCGGGCGCCCGGTTCGCCACCGGAGCGACGGCGGGACGGCCGCGACCGATCCAGAACCACAGCACACCGCCGATGACGGGCAGCAGCAGAACGATGACGATCCAGACGGGCTTGGAGACTCCGCGATGGCGGACCGGTGGCTGCAACGCGCAGTCGACCACGCTGATGACCCAGAACAGGACCGCAGCGACCACGACGATGGGAATGAGGCGTGCCACGACTCCATCCTAGGCAGGTACGGCGGTGAGCGGGCTGAGGGCCTGTTCAGCGTTCGCCTTTAGACTGTCGGGGTGAAGCTGCCTCCCCTCCTGACGTACACGGTGCTGCGGCTCCTGGCCTTCCTGGTGCCGTTCGGCATCATGATGCTGTTCCCGATCCTGCGCGAGTGGTACTGGCTGTCGGCCATCTTCGCCGCCCTGATCGGTGTGAGCCTGTCGATCCTGTTCCTGCGCCGTCCGCTGAGCGCAGCCACCGCGAACATGGGCGCACGCTCCCGCAAGCGCGACGTGGCCGACGAAGACATCGAGGATCAGCTCACGGAGAGCTGATCCTCCGTCGGAACGACGCTCCGGACCCGGTTCCGGAGCGTTTTCATCGCGGAGCCCAACGCGGGCGCTGTCGCGAATTGATGATCCGGCGCCGACCTGATGAGGGACTCGGCGAATTTGCTCATACGTTGGGCGCATGGTCATGAACTCACGACGCGACCGGGGCAGGCGGCCGGAGACGAGCTCATGTACCGGTGCGCATCCGACACGTCGCCGCGCACGTCGCCGGCCGCTGTGAGAACCCCACCCAGGCGCGTGTCGCAGATCCAGGACCCTGCGCCGAATCGATGAAGGAACTGACACATTGCTCATGCGTTGGGCGCGTGATCATGAACTCACGACGGCGTTTGAGTGCGAGACTCAAGCGCACGCGCGCCGCGACCCGAAGACATGCGGCACGGATCATGACGCGAATCGGGACGGATGTCGCCGATGGTGTCCGTGTCTTGATCCCCAGGGAGCGCGTGTCTCGGCTCAGCGAACGAGCCACGTTGTCGCGATCTCAGTAGCCGTCGCCATCGGCGATCGCGCGCAGGAACTCAGCGAATGAGCCGCCCAGGTGCCGGATCTCGCCGGGATCGGATGATGCGAGCGGGATCGACACGAAGCGGTTCGCTTCCGGGGGCAGGACGCCGTAGCCGGTCGGTCCACCGTTCGAGCCGATCAGGACCACCCCAGCATCCTCCGGACCCTCGTACCCGCCGGACGCGATCTCGTCCGCGCTCCACAGATCGGCATCGAAGCCCTGATCGCCCACCGAACCGCGATAGCCGTCGGACCACAGCAGGAACCGGCGGAAGTCCGCGGGGAGGCGAAGTCCGAGCCGAGCTTCCGCGCGTCCAATGACATCTTCCGACGCGGGCGTGCCGCGGTCGTGCTCGCTCAGCAGCCCGGACCACTCGATCATTGCGCCACCTGAGCCCCGTGATCACCGCGCGACAATGCCCCCGATAACGCCGCGCAAGAGACAAAGCCGAGCGAAAGACAAAGCCGCGCGATAGGAGATGAACAGCGCACGCCTGAACGCGTTCAGCGGAGCGTCTTTCATCTTCCACCGACCGAAACCGCTCATGCGGCGGCCGGAACACCCCAGAACGCCCAGAACAGGGCGCCGGCATAGATCAAGGCCGAGAGCGATACCAGGGCGAGCGCAATCACGAGCTCACCCGGCTTGCGGTACATCCACACGATGACGATGGCGGGTCCGGACGCCAGCAGGGACATGAGGGCGAGCCACGCGATCGGGTAGAACAGCGCGAGGAATACGGCGATGAGCATCGCCAGCGCGATCAGCACCGTGAACAGGATCTGGGTGGCGCGCTTGCCGATCCGCACGGTCAGCGTGCGCTTGCCCGCGAGTCGGTCCTGGTCGATGTCTCGCAGGTTGTTGGCGAGGAGCACGGCGCAGGCCAGGAAGCCCGCGGCGACGGCGCCGAACCACGCCTCCTGCGGCAGCATGAGCGCCTGCACCCACGTGGTTCCGAGGGTGGCCACCAACCCGAAGAACACGAAGACGAACAGCTCGCCCAGGCCCGCGTACCCGTAGGGCCGCTTGCCGCCGGTGTAGAACCAGGCTGCCACGATGCACACAGCTCCCACCGCGAGCAGCCACCACTGCTGGGTCCGGATCACGATGGCGAGGCCGGCGAGGGCCGCGAGCGCGAAGAAGGTGAGCGAGACGATCAGGACGGTACGAGGCTTGGCTTTGCCTGCACCGGTGAGTCGCGCCGGACCGACGCGGAAGTCATCCGTTCCGCGGATGCCGTCGCTGTAGTCGTTGGCGTAGTTCACGCCGATCTGCAGCAGGACCGCCACAGCCAGGCACGCGAGCGCGATGACCCAGTGGAACTCGAATGTGGCGAGCTTGGCCGCACCGGTGCCGATCACGACAGGCGCGATCGCCAGGGGCAGCGTTCGCAGTCGAGCGGCACCGACCCAGTCGCCGAACGTGGTGGGGGCGTTCTGGGCGATCGGCTTCTTGGCCGGGTTGCCCGATCGGCCGCGGGACGATGCGGACTTCTTCGAGGTGCTGCTCACAACCCTCGATCCTATCGAGCACCCCGCGGATCACCGATGCGGGCGCTATGGGTCAGCCCTGAGCGGCACGCTCGATGCGGATTGCGCGTCGGGCGTCCCGGCCCGCGCGGTATGCGGCGTTCTGCTTCTTGGCCACAACGCCGGTGAAGGTCGCCATGGCGACGGCGGAGGCGGAACTGGCGATGACGATGATGGGTGCGATGTTCTCCATGGCCCCACTTTCGTCGCCCGCAGCGGTTCGCACCTCCCCCGGGACGTGGATCTTTCCCCTCCCTCGCACGGGAAAGCACACTCCGCAACGCGGCGGGGATCCCACTCCGTGGCACGCGCCGCAACCTGGCGGGAAAGCACACTCCGCAACGCGACGTGGGCGGTCAGCCCGCGACGTGGGCGGTGAGGGCGCGCCGGTCGGGCTTGCCGGAGGCGAGGAGCGGAATCTCCGCGACCACCGCGATCCGGTCTGGACGTCCGGCCACGCCGACCTCCGCCTCCACCACGTCTCGAAGCTGGCCGAGGGCGTCGCCAGGTTCGGCGTGGGCGGTCACCACGACGGGGACCTGGCCCCACCGCTGATGATCCGCACCGACGACGACTGCGTCCTCGAACCCGGGCACGGTACGCACCACGCGTTCCACCCGATCGAGCGACACGTTCACGCCACCCGAGATGATCACGTTGTCCAGTCGTCCGGTGATGCTGAGGATCCCGTCGTCGGTGAGCGCGCCCGCATCCCCGGTGCGGTACCAGCGGACGCCGTCGGGGTCGGTGAGAAACGCAGCATCGGTGCGTTCGGGCTCGCCCAGGTAGCCGTCGGCCAGCGTCGGTCCGGCCACCTGAAGCTCACCGTCGACGATGCGCAGACTCACACGTTCGAGCGCGCGGCCGTCGTAGACGCAGCCGCCGCTCGTCTCGGTCGATCCGTACGTGCGGACGATCCGCCAGCGCTCCTCGTGGGCACGCTCCAGGAGCGCCGGGGCGACTGCCTGCCCGCCGACGAGCAGGGCGCGAAAGGATCGCCCGGTACCCGCGACGGCAGGGTCATCCGCGGCATCAAGCAGGGTCTGCAGCTGAGCCGGGACGAGCGACACGAAACGCGGCACCGGCGCCCCGCCGGTCTGAGCGTGCATCCGTCCCGCTGTGTCGACGAACGCGTCGGGGCTGAAGTGCCCGTCAAGCACCACGGGATCATGACCCTGCACGAGCGAACGGATGATCACCTGCAGCCCCGCGACATATGTAGGCGCAAGCGTCAGCATCCACTCCCCCGCACCGAGGCGCTCGGCCGTGGCCATCGCCGACGCCGTGAGCGCCGACCGCGACAGGATCACGCTTTTGGGAATCCCGCTGGAACCCGATGTCGTGACGACCGCGATGGTGCCTGCGGGCAGCACCGCATCGTCGGCCACCGGGGCACCGAGGGCGAGCACCGGACCTGTGCCGTTCATCGCGCAGCGCGCCGCGGTGATGACCTCAACGGCCGGAGTGGCCGAGTCCAGGAAGAGCGCGGACATCAGTAGTGGTATGGGAAGGCGGACCAGTCCGGATCGCGCTTCCCCAGGAAGCTGTCGCGTCCTTCCACGGCTTCATCGGTGCCATAGGCGAGGCGCGTGGCCTCCCCGGCGAACACCTGCTGGCCCACCATGCCGTCATCGACCGCGTTGAACGCGAACTTCAGCATGCGGATCGCCGTCGGCGACTTGCCGAGGATGGTGCGCGCCATCGCGATCGCCTCCCGCTCCAGGTCAGCGTGCTCGACGACCCGGTTCACGGCACCCATCTCGTACGCACGCTGCGCGGAGTACTCCTCGGCGAGGAAGAACACCTCGCGAGCCACCTTCTGGCCCACCTGCCGGGCCATGTACGCCGAGCCATAGCCGGCATCGAAGGAGCCCACGTCGGCGTCGGTCTGCTTGAAGCGACCGTGCTCGCGCGACGCGATCGAGAGGTCGCACACGATGTGCAGCGAGTGACCACCACCGGCCGCCCATCCGGGGATCACCGCGATCACCACCTTGGGCATGAAGCGGATCAGGCGCTGCACCTCCAGGATGTGCAGGCGTCCGGCGCGCGCAGGGTCGTGCACGGCGGTCTCATCGTCGGAGTACTTGTAGCCGTCGCGGCCACGGATGCGCTGGTCACCACCGGAGCAGAACGCCCAGCCGCCGTCTTTGGCGGAGGGCCCGTTTCCGGTGAGCAGCACCACTCCGATGCGCGGATCCTGGCGCGCGATGTCCAGCGCCCGGTACAGCTCGTCGACGGTGTGGGGCCGGAAGGCGTTGCGCACCTGGGGCCGGTCGAAGGCGATGCGGGCGATACGACCGTCGGCCGACGTGTGGGCGGTGATGTCGGTGTATTCCGCGGCACCGGGGGCGAGAACCCATGCCTCCGGATCGAAGATGTCCGAGACGTTCGGCAGCGCACTCATGGCTCCAGCCTATTGCGCACCCTCCCCCGCCGCGCGTACGGCCCCTC